>JAGOLH010000114.1 GCA_017994175.1 Bacteroidales bacterium
AACAGATTTTGCGATTGGCTTGTGGTATAAATCAGTGAGATCAGGCTGAGGATGAGAAGTTTTTTTTTCATTTTCTTATGTTTTTTGGAATACAGAATTCAGGAGACAGAAGACAGAAGGGGGCGATATTCAATCCGAAAACACTTGCCTCCAGCTTGGTATTGCCAGATTCTCTCGGAGCAGCAGGCTTTTCTCGCCCCACGAAACGCCCCTTCTGTCTTCTGTTTTCTGTATTCTGCATTCTTCCTTCTGTCTTCTGCATTCTTGTATTTAATTTATTCAACATCAAACACTTCATTTACAAATAATTCGTTTACTGTTTTTTCAAAATATTGCGATAGTTTAAATGCTAAGGGTAACGATGGCAAATATCTGCCAGCTTCAATGGCATTGATGGTTTGCCTCGAAACGTTCATGGCTTTGGCAAGCTCTTCCTGACTGAGTTTTCGTATTTTTCGTTCTTCGCGTATATAGTTTATCATGTTATTCGTAGCGATTGTTTGAGTTTCTATAGTTTTCGCGAATTTTCAGAATGTAAAAGGTCAGTATATACACAAAAATTATCGAATTCATGAGAATAATTGCCGGAAAGTTAATCCATTGCAGTGTAATACTCGTAAAGGTAAATACAAAGAAAAACACTGCATGTAACATGATACTGAAAAACACCGCCTTAGTTCGAAAATGCTGCACAAGCTCGTCTTCGATGTGGTCTTTCGAAAATGCTATCATAAAAAATCCAAGTATCAGAATGGCGTGTATGGCATAAATGCGAATGTCGGTGTCAAATCGAAAAAATGCACCTAACGATGTGCCCATTGCGAGTTTCATAATGGCCATTGCAAGTGCAATCAGCACAATGGCTAGCCCGATAAATCGGAAAAAGAATGGAAGAAAAACGATACGGGATTTGAACATATTGAATGAATATAAATTTTCTGCAAATGTAAAGTAAGCTTTACAAAAATCAAATTTATTTTGAACGGATTCCGAATTTTTAATCCACAATCAATTTTCGTATTGCAATGCCAGATTCCGTCTCCAGCTTTACCACATAAACGCCCGTTTTCAGATTTTCGATATTGATTCCGCCGCCGGTAAAATCATTTTTGACAACTAACGCTTTTCCGCTTAGGTCGCAGATGCTGAGCTTGGCGTTGGGGGAGTCGAACGAAACTGAGACAGAATTGCGGGCAGGATTGGGGGAGAGGGTAAATTGCGTGAATTCAACCGGCGACACCACATAAAACCCAGGATCGTTGGTAGCAATATTCGACAAAATTGAGTTTCCTGATTTTGCAAAATTGCATGGCGTTGTTAGGTCTATTTTAGCCTGATAATACACATAACTGCCGGTAGGCACATCGTTATCGGTGTATTCGGTAGCATCGGCAGGCAGGGTGGTCAGCCATTGCAGGTTTTCAGGGTCGATTCCTCTGAATATCTGTATTGCGGCATATTCGATGCCCTCATAAGGTTCAATCTGTAAGTGCCACACCGAAGGACTCAATATTTCCCAGTTGAGCCATACTGTTTTGTGTGCATCGCTCATGTCGGTTTCCTGTCCACAATTATACAGGGCCGATATTTTATATCGGTACGATTGCAGTTCGGGTTGCGATGTAACATCGGTAAATTCTCCAAGAGCATTATAGGGGCTGAGTCCTATCAGGTTGTAAATGCCATCGCTTTCGCGGAAAACCTGAAAAGAATCAATAATATCTGAAATAGGCTTTTCCCATATCACTAGATTTTTATTTTCGCTGTTCACTGTTACCATGCATAGCGATATCGTATCATCGGGTATAACTGTAACAAGGACAGAATCGATATCGGTGCAGCCGGTCAGAAGCTCTGTAATGGTTACATAATACATTGTGCTGACCAAGGGTAATGCTGTTGGATTTTCGATGGTAGCATCATTTAAACCCGCTTCCGGTTCCCACAGAATTGAATATTCGGTTTCACCGGTTCCAAGATTCAGATAAGCAGGAGTACACGACGATACAACCTGATTGTTGCATGCCTGAACAATCTCATGATTCACCAACTTTATCACAACCGTGTCGCTGCTATTGCAGCTTTCATTTTCTAGGAACCATATAAACTGACATTCCTGAGAATACTGAGGTGTAATTATTGGTGAAACAGGGTTGTGATCCTCTTCAATAATTATCCCATTGCAATTATACAACCAAGTACCTGAAAACTCAGAAGGTTCTGCGTTCAAGTGCCCGATTAATGAACAAAACATGGTATCATTACCGGCATGGGCAACAGGTATTTCCAGGAAGTACACTGTAAATGGCCCAGCCGTATCGGCACAAAATCCAGGCTCTTCTTCAAATACAAGGTTTTCAACAATCCAGTAAAAGTCGTGATATCCGTATTGGGTTACCGTAACCGTATCGAAATCGGGCTGACTTGATGCATTAAACATTGTGAATGGGTTGCTGGTGTCTACCCAATGACCCGATTGCCCTAGACTGGCAGGTTCGGCCATTAACTGGCTGTAAACCAATCCACAAGCCAAAGTGTCGAAATCGGCAGGGGTTGACAATATTTCAGCACTTGGATGAGGATAAAAAGTTACAATTACTGTATCTCTGTCATAACATATTCCATTGGCTTCCTGCCAGAAAAACATCTTTGGTCCGTATTGTGATGTTACAATGGTTACGGGAGTTGTCTGACTCTCAAAATTTGCACCCGGGGTGTTAAACCAACTCCCCTGGTATCCGGTTCCGGTGGCATGCAAGGTTGTTGTATTTCCGCAAACATTAAAATCCGGTCCGGCATCAACCACCGGAATTTGCAGAAACTGAATGCTAACAGTGTCTTTCGACAAGCATTCAGGATTATTTGTATTTGTTTCTGTCCAGATAAATTCATATGTCCCTTGCTCGGAAACCGTCACTATAGTTTGATTACTGTTTTGAGCATAAAAAGAAACATCTAAATTCGGTCCTGAAAAAACACTCCAGTTACCCGATGGGCTGTAATTGCTGCTTTCTTCGAGGCTGTAAAATGCATGCAGGTTCCCTTCAAGACCACAAATTGTATAATTATATCCGGCATAGGCGGTTGGCACCTGATAAAAGTGGACATTAATTGTATCGATGCTAGTACAACCAAAGTTGTTCAATACCCAAAGAAATTGAGCCTGCTTGCTCGCTGAATCACCGAAACAGCCATATGGATTTATAGTAACTGTTGCATTAGGGTCGTGTACATTGTCGAAGCTTGACATTCCCTGACTGATCCATGTGCCATACGCCCAACCCATCCCCACAGTGTCTGCCGAAAAAGTATAGGTATTCCCACAGGTTTCGACGTAATCGCTTGGCCCAGCACCTGCAATCGGCTCACGTGCAAACCGGATTCTTACGGTATCAGCGCATGGGCCGCTATTGTCGGTCCACACAAAATCAACATCAAAAAACAACCCAGAGTAAAATGGAATTAATACCCAGGCCACAGGATCTGATGCATGGGCAGTACCGACAAATGTTACCACCAGCGGGGTGGCATTATGAAAAGCTGTCCATGTTCCGGTAGTAGTATTTTCGGCATGTAACTGGTATGCCACACCACAAGTATTATCATCAGGCCCAGCATAGGGGTTGCTGCATTGTGCTTGCACAAAGGAGGTCGTGTATATCAGGCTAACAATTAAGAAAATGTGTTTCATAGGTTGTTTTTTTAGTTTCTAATTCTGTCTTCTGCATTCTTATGGTTTAAAAAATATTTTCCCAGCAGCTTTATGTTCTCCGGCAAAACAGGCAACTACGTACTCACTCGGTTTTTCATTTTCGGGTGTCCAGCTAAAAGTATATTTTCCTGAACCGTCAGTCATAAGTTTTTCCGAATGAACAATGCGTGCATTTATGTCGTATATGCGGAATTCTAGTTCAGGCTCAGGACTGACGGCTTCAATGCGGATGCTATTGGCGAACGGGTTGGGGTAAGCAGTCAGATGGATTGGTAATTCCTTTATTGGCACAACTCCCAGTGGATCGAATTTGTCGTCGCGCATATAATAGATTGAATATCCTTCGTCGGCCTCTTGCATCCACACAAAATCTACAACGGTTGCCCTGAAATGCTTATAACAAATCGAAGGATTGAACGGATTATTTCCGATGGTTTCAAGAATCGGACTTGTGTCGTATCCATACGAAAATGCGTGGTACAGAGTGTTGTTTCTTAAAAACAAGTAGCTATATCCCAGGGGGGGTAAAATGTCGTCTATACAATGATAATCAATTGGCCCCGATTGAATTATCCGTTCATCATTGGTATTGTATTGTTCTATATAATTTTTTTCAACCAATTGTTGATCATAGTCGGTATATAGAATTTTTACCGTACAGTCATGATGGTACATATCATACCAATATTCTGTATTATAGCTGATTGTTGCAAAAGTGCCGAACATAACTCCTTGTAACGGTAAATCGCCCCAGGTTTCCATCTGGTTAGTACTACGGTACAAAAGAGTAAACGCGTCACTCATATCAACATCATAACCTATACCTATTGCAAAATATACTGTATTGTTGCCATATTGTAAATGGCATGCCATGGCACAATCACTTACACCTTCTATCAACTCAGTTTTCTGAACGGTATCTTCAACGAGCCGTGCGTATTCCAGCAAATGATCGTAAAGTGAAGGGTTGTATATTTTTTGCCAAAACACATGGACATTGCCCGCAGAGTCCACGTCTGCAATAGGGAAACGACAGGGAATAGAACC
>JAGOLH010000049.1:0-22271 GCA_017994175.1 Bacteroidales bacterium
CTTCGCAATCGAATGGTTCAGGCAAATTAAAAGCAATAGCACCACCTTCGGCTGTAGTAAGATTTTTAACGGCATGAAACGAAAATACTGTGATATCGCACATCGTTCCGGTAGGTCTGCTCTTATACAAGGCTCCAAGTGAGTGTGCAGCATCCGCCATTACAAGTATCCGTTGCAATTTTTCCTGTACGCTGTTTTGCGGCTTGAATAATTTCATCACCTCCGCAGAAGAGACAATAGCGTTGATTTCGTCGTAATCGGCAGGATATCCGCCAATGTCGACCGGAATAATAACTTTTGTACGCTCTGTAATCTTTGCAACAATCTGCTTCGTATCGATATTGAATGTTTCTGGAACAATATCAACCATAACTGGTACAGCTCCGCAATGTAAAACTACATTTGCCGTAGCACAATACGTGTAAGCCGGTATAATAACTTCATCGCCAACACCAACCCCAAACCAGCGTAAAACCAGTTCAAGTCCGGCAGTTGCAGAATTAACGCATAAGGTCGACTTGTTTCTGTTGAACCCGGTAAGCATTTTCTCGAATTGCTTTGTCCGTGGTCCGGTGGTAATCCATCCCGACCGAAGTGCAGCCACTACCTCCTGAATTATGTCTTCATCGATATGAGGCGGTGAAAAAGGAATCATTTCTGTTTGTTTTTAAAAGTGTAAATAAAAGTAGTGTAAAAGAAAGAAAAAAATATGATACCGGACTGTGTTTCGAGCATCGATTCAAACAAAAAGTTGATCCCGGTAATCCCCAACAAAAAAATAAGGGGTAAATTACGTGTAAACCCATACATTGATACAGGAATAATAAAAATCGAAATAAATATTATAAAGCCTATTACGCCAAGCGATATCAAAACCTCAAGGTATTGATTATGGCAATTCAGTTTTTTTAACTCCGCCTGCGAAAAACCTAGCTGGTGGTATTTCTGTACAAGTTTATCGGATGCATCACCGGGAGAAGTGCCATATAGCCAGTTTTCGGAAATAACTTTTACCGATGCATTCCATACAAGTATTCTTGCCTGCGTACTTTCTGCTGAATCTTTCGGTGCTGCCGATGGAGGTGCCTTGGTAACCAATTGATGCGTTGTTGATACTACTCTGTAATTACCGGCCAGCAGGGCTCCGCATAACGTCACAATCGCAACAACTCCCAGTAATTTACTAAAGCTAAACTTATCGGTTAGTATAATGAATCCGAGAGCCAAAAACTCAATCATTAACACTATCAAACCAGCCTTTGATGAAAGAAGAAAAACAAAAACCGATAAAAAGAGAATCAATCCGGAATATACCAGCTTAAGCTTTCTCCCCGAATAGTAGAAATAATCGAAGAATAGTATTACAATGGCAAAAGCATGATACATAGCAAAATAGCTTGTATGATGAAACAACGAAAGGCTGGTATAGTAAAATGCACTTGCCCCGATTTCTGCATAATTATATATAGCGTTGCCAAGACAGATCAGGTCAGAAAGGAAACAACCTGCCACAAATGCCAGAAGAAGGTATCTTACCTGACGTGAAGTAAACAGAACCAATGGAAGTAGCAGTAAAGGGAATATAACAAAGCTCAGTTTCACTTCCAGTTTAAACAAACCTGCATCAGTATTTTCGGTAAAGAGCAATAGTGCCGTTATTGAAAGAAAATACATCAGTATCAATGCAACTACCGGGAAAAAAGATCGGTTGATGTGTCGGATATATTTGCCCCACCTGTAGGTAAATAACGAAAATACGCCCCAAATAATAAGGAATACCTGTATAATATGTTTGTGCATTGGCAACAAAAATGCAACCGAAATAATAAATACAATCGGAGTAATATCACGAAACTTATTCCAGAGATCTTTCATCAGGCAGTATTGGGGTTATTTTCGTGGATATTAATTTCAGGTTTGCTCCACAACAGCAACGACGTATAAAACGAAAAGAATACGACGCCAATCTGGATTGTGAGAATATCATCGGTTGCAAACAGCAATATCATATAAATTACCCAAAACAAAGGTTCAATGTTTTTGCGACGAGCCGATATTACCAACAAGTAACCGAACATCACCAATATTGCGATAATGCCTGCAACACCATTCATAATCCACGAAAAAAGGTATTGATTATGTGGATTCGTCTGGTGAATATAAGCACCACTTTTTGAATGACTCTGATAATACGCTACGATAGTTTTCTGTACATCGCCGGTGCCAACCCCAAACCAAAAATGATCGCGGATAATATCTTTCGACGCATTAAAAGCCGAAACCCTCAATGCTGTGGACTCCTGACTTGAAGACTGCTTGGGTGAAGGATTTTCGATGACCTTGTAGGCAAACATAACCCTGCCTTTAATGTTGGTAGTTTGGTATAGATACAATCCCAGCATCAATAAAACAATGCATAGGATTACCGATTGCCAGAGTGGAATAATTTTCTTAACAATAAGAAAAATCATGAACGATAACATCATCAGGCAAAATATGATGAATGCCGCTTTTGAAGCAAGAAGAAATAAAAAACACATTAGCAACAAAAGAACAACAGCCTTATATACTTTTGCACTATATAGCACAAGGTTGTTCGACAAGCCTGCCAAATCGGTGAGAATAAGCATAATAGCCCAAAGGACGTAATTCGACAAATGGTTTGGCGACATAATTGAGCTCGAAAGTCTGGAGTAAAAAAAGTAATCCTTGCGAAAGCTCTCGAAATAATTGATAAAAGCCATCCCCAAACAAAGGAAAAAAGCCGCGAGAATGCCAAAAATGAAAAAAGAATGAATATACTGCTGCTTGTTCTTCAGAGGGTTTTCGTTAAGGGTTCTGAAAATAAATGGGAAGAAAAACAATGAGGAATACACTTCAAGGTTACTGAAGGCTGATGCAGGCTGGTCGGCATTAATAAGTCCTGCAAAGGCTACCAGCATAGGCATCAGGAAAAGATAAGTGCCCGGGCTCTTCAAATGTTGAACAAATGCACCGCGATAGCTTCGGAACGCAAATGGCAAAATAAAAAGTACAAGTAGCGTAATTGAAGTTGCTTTTATGTACAGTGGAAAAACAAATGCAGTAAGGCAAAGTAAAAAAAGTTGCAACTGATAGAATTTGTTTTTCATACAACACAAAAATAAAAGAAATGGTTAAAATACTGTTAATTGGGCATCATTAATTCCAAAGTGTTGGGTAATTTCATAATTTTATGGGAATTTTAAATCATACAATAATGAAAAAAATACATCTATTATTACTCGCTGCAATTGTATTAATTGCAGCATGCAATACTAAAAACCAAAAAAAGGAGAACGAAATGGAAAAACAATTCGTAAGCTTTGCAGAGAAACATCAAAAGCAAATTGAGCCGCTTTACAAGCAACTCACCGAAGCTTATTTCAAAGCATCAATCACAGGTAATTCCGAAGATTTTCAGAAAGCTGCAGAGCTGGAGCTTGAATTTGTTAAGATTTACACAAACAAAGATGAGTTTGAACAACTTAAGAAGTATAAAGAATCAGGCGAAATAAAAGACAGCCTTATGCTTCAGGAACTAAACACGCTGTACAACTCATATCTGGCAAATCAGGCAGACCCAAAAATGCTTCAGGAAATGATAAACCTGGCTACAGGCATTGAAGAAAAATACAACAAATTCCGGGCAGTTGTCAATGGCAAGCAAAAGTCAGATAACGAAATAGAGGAAATACTTTCAACAAGCACCAATAGCAAGGAAGTTGAAATAGCCTGGACAGAAGTTAAAAAATTAGGTCCGGTCGTTTCGGAGGATATCATTGCTCTCGTTAAAATGCGCAATCAATTGGCACAATCCCTAGGTTTTAAGAATTACCACGAAATGAGTCTGAAACTCAGCGATCAGGACCCTGAAGAGATAAGCAAAATATTTAACGAATTGGATGAGCTTACCCGCGATGCATTTACAGAGCTAAAGTCTGAGATTGATATTTATCTTGCAAAAAAATTCAATATAAAACCCGAAGATTTGAAGCCCTGGCATTACCAGAACCGTTTTTTCCAAGAGGCTCCTAAGATGTATGAAGTTGATCTCGACAAATACTATACCGACCAGAATATCGAGAAGCTGACTATCGATTATTATTCATCGATAGGCCTTGATATTACCGACATGATTGCAAAAAGCGATTTATACGAAAAACCGGGTAAAAACCAGCATGCATATTGCACCAGCATCGATAAAAACGGTGATGTTCGGGTTCTGTGCAATATAAAACCCAATTACAACTGGATGAATACTATGCTACATGAGTTTGGCCATGCTGTTTACGATAAATACATCGACCGAGAACTTCCCTTTGTACTTCGTGATGCGGCTCATACATTTACAACCGAGGCAATTGCCATGCTTTTTGGACGTATGGCCTCGAATGCTACATGGATGAAAGATATGAATATAATTGACGAAGCGGAGAAAAATGCTATTTCGGAAACCGGTTTCAGGTCGTTACGACTTGAGCAGCTTGTGTTCAGCCGCTGGGCACAGGTAATGTATAATTTCGAAAAAAGCATGTACGAAAACCCCGACCAGGATTTGAATAAATTATGGTGGGATATGGTTGAAAAATATCAAATGCTAAATCGCCCCGAAGGTCGCGATATGCCGGATTGGGCTACCAAAACACACATCGCCTCATCGCCATGCTATTACCACAACTATTTGCTCGGAGAATTGCTTGCCTCTCAACTGAACTATTATATCTGCACGCAGATATTGAAAACAGACGACTTCAATCATCAAAGCTTTGCAGGCAACGAAGAAGTGGGCAAATTCCTTACCGAAAAAGTGTTCATGCCGGGTGCGAGATATCACTGGAACGAAATGATTGAAAAAGCCACCGGTGAAAAACTTACCGCCAAGTACTACGCCATGCAGTTTATCGATAAATAATCAGACATTTGCCTGATGACTCACCTGCCGATGCAACCTATCACGATGAGCATCGGCAGTAGTTTTTTATAGTGTTGCAGTTGGAAAAATATGTATGTTTGCCCTAAATATTCATAAACCTTAGCATAAGAATGATGAAAATTATTGAGTTGTTAAAACTGCAAAACAGGGCGCACCGCTACAAAACAAAGTACGATCGCGGAGGAATCGGGTTTTTACTTCAGTCGGTGGGAACCGGCGACACAGTGCTTGATATAGGGGCGCACAAAGGCGGGTATCTTTATTTTTTTCGTAAGCAAATCGGTGAAAGCGGAAAGATTTATGCTTTTGAACCCCAGGAAAATCTATTCCAATATCTGAAATATATTGTAACCCTATTGGGTTGGAGTAATATTACTGTAGAGAATATTGCGCTTTCCGACAATCAGGGAGAAACAACCCTGTATATACCGAATAACAAAATAAAGGAAGGATCTTCGCCAGGAGCCACCATTGTGGAGCACCCCGAAAGGTTAGACTTTGTAAAAACCCAATCCATTTCAACTGATACGCTTGATTCATACTGCGAAAAAAACTCAATAAAACCTGTATTTCTTAAAATTGATGTTGAAGGGAATGAACTACAAATTTTTAAAGGCGGATTGAAAATATTACAAAAATGCAAGCCTAAAATTCTTGTAGAAATTGAAAAGCGACACGTAGGCAAACAGAAGGCAAAAGAAACTCTTGACTTCTTGTGTTCGCTCGGCTACAACGGATATTTTATTCACGGAGCGAAAAACAAACCGCTTGAGGAATTTGATTTTGAGAAATATCAGAACCCCGAAGACGCAGAGAACTACTGTAATAACTTTATATTTTTATAAAACACCGGCACTGGTATATTCCTCTGAAATGGGAATAACGGGTTTAGGTTTGGGCTTTAATATAGTCAAGCCACTGATGACATAAGAATGTTGGGTAATGTATTAAATAGCAGATACACTTATTGCGCAGTTGCATTCTGAAAATTTATGAAGTTATCTTGTGATGGCAATTTTCAATCTGACTGCTTTTCGGCTGTGTAGATACTTACAATGCCACCGGTCAGGTTTTGCTTTGCAATATTTGTAAAACCGGTACCCTCCAATTCTTTCACCAGGTCGCAATTCTCTGTAAACCGGATTATTGATTTCCGAAGGTAGCGGTATGCTGCAAAATTCCCGGAAATAATGCCCCCGAAAAACTGAAGCACAACGTACAAATACGCCTTGTATAAAATCCGGAGGACAGTATTCTGCGGCAGGGAGAATTCAAGTATCAGGAAGTGTGAATTGTTCTTCAGTATCCGGAATACCTCGTTAAACCCTTGCTGCAAATTATCGAAATTTCGAACTCCAAAAGCAACCGTTACAACATCTGCACTATTGCCGGCAATGGGAATATTTTCGGCACCTGCACAAATAAGTTCAATATTGTTTGGCGAATTCAGTTTTTCAATACGTTTTTTAGCTATTGTGAGCATTTTTTCAGAAGGGTCAACTCCTGTAATTCTTGAATATTGCATTTTGTGCAGGATTACAGGAATATCTGCCGTACCTGTCGATACATCAATTACAATGCTTTGCAGATTTCGCGGCATGGCCGACACCAGCTTCTTTCTCCATATCCTGTCGATTCCAAACGATAATAAGGAATTTAACAGGCGATATGTCGGAGAGATTTCACCAAACATCAACGGCAGATCTTCATGTGCGTGCATGATAATCGGATTTAATCCGCGTAACTGTTATCTTCTTCCCTGTTGTTTTGCTGCCATTTCGAGACGTTCCTGCCATTTCGATTTTTTAACGGGCTTCTTCTTGTTTTCCTCAAGTTTGGCAAGTACTTTTTCTTCATCTACAAAAAACCTTCTGATAACCCAAGTCTGAAGTATGGTAATAAGGTTTGCAAGCAGGTAATAATAACTGAGTCCTGCAGCGTAATCGTTGAACCAGAACAACATCATTACAGGCATCAGATAAAGCATGATTTTCATTCCGGGCATCTGTTGTGTTCCCGACTGAGTAGCATTGGTCATCATAGTGGAAACCAGAAGAGAAATAGCCATTAGCAGAGTAAACAGACTTACATGATCGCCGTACCATGGGATATTAAACGGAAAAGTAACTATAGAATCGTATGTAGAAAGATCGTGTGCCCAAAGAAAGCTTTGTTGTCTCAATTCAATAGAAGCAGGAAAAAAATTGAATAATGCTATTAAAATCGGGAACTGAAGCAATAAGGGTATGCAGCCTCCCATTGGACTAACACCAGCCCGCTTGTACAAACTCATGGTTGCCTGCTGACGCTCCATCTCTTTGCCTTTAGGGAATTTCTTCGTTAATTCATCAATCTGAGGCTTTAAGACCTTCATTTTTGCAGTCGACATATACGACTTGTAAGTAAGAGGGAATAGCAGCAGTTTAATAATAATTGTAAGCAGGAAAATAATTAGGCCATAACTGCCTATGAAACTGCCGAGCCAGGTAAAAATCGGAATAATAAGAAACCTGTTAAACCAACCGAAAATACCCCATCCCAGCGGAACCAGTTTTTCAAGTTTAATATCAAATTTTTTCAGTATCGAGAACTTATTGGGGCCAAAATAGAATTGCATTGGAACTATCTGAACAGAATCTCTTTTTACCGGAAATGTAAACGATGCTGCGAATTGTTTCAGGTATTTTGAATTTGCCCCGGTAAATGTTTTTTGTTTTACGATGGGATCATCAGCCAGCTCCTTTGCTATAAGAACCGATGAAAAGAACTGTTGTTTGAATGCAATCCAGTGAACCTTACCGCCGCTCGAGAACTCATCGGTTTCTTTGGTCAGGCTCAGGTGTTCAATTTCGTTATCGTCCATTTTCACATACACTGCAGTGTTCTGGAGTTCCCATTTTCTGCCTTTCTCCTGAGCCGGTGCCATCAGCGACCACTGCAACTTAGAGTAAGAAACATTTTCGGAAAGTACATTCTGCATATTGTGAAACACGATATTGAAATCAATCATGTAACTGTCGGGATGCACAATGTAATTGTACTCAACATATTTGTCGGTATCAGCATATAACCTCATCGCAATTTTCTGGTCCTTCGATTTGGCATCGATATGATCAGCGGCATTAACAGGGGTGAAATACAGGTCGTTGGTAAAAACAGCGGTTCCACCAGCCATCAGCTCAAGGCCAAATAAGGTTGTGTCACCCGAAAACAACACCACCGGAAGCGAATCGTGTGTAAGAAAATCTTTCAGTTGCACAGAATACACTCTGCCTCCCTTGGGTGAAAAACTAATAATCATTTTTTGATTTTCAACCGTAAACATTTTGTTTTCGCCCTGCGCTGCAGGAGCAAACACGCCATATTTCTGCGATATAACGGCAGCTTTGGCTGAATCGGAAATAATTGTGTCTGCAACAACAACCACCGTATCGGTTTCAACAGTGTCCGTTTTCAGTTCAAGGGTTTTCGCTTTTTCCAGGGAATCGGCTCTTAATGCCTGTTGAATGCTGTCGCGGTATTGAAGCTGCTTTTCAAGCTCTGCTTTACTGGGTTTGCTGATGAAATAATATCCAACAATAATTAACCCTATCACCAACAGACCTAAAATTGTATTTCTATCCATGTGTTAATTTTATCTTATTTAGTATTGGCTGCTTTAACGAATTCAACGAATAATGGATGAGGAGCTAACACGGTGCTCTTATATTCCGGATGAAACTGAACACCAATAAACCACTTGTGCAAAGGTATTTCAACTATTTCGACAAGTGAATTTTCGGGGTTGATACCGGTAGCTTTCATTCCTGCTGCTTCAAAGTCTTTCATGTATTGATTGTTAAACTCATACCTGTGACGATGCCGTTCCGATATTTTTTGTTTTTGATAGGCTTTTTGCGCAAGAGACTCTTTCACAAGTCTGCACGTATAGGAGCCCAATCGCATGGTACCGCCTTTTTCGGTAACTTTCTTCTGGTTTTCCATCAGGTCAATTACAGGATATTTGGTATCGGAATTGATTTCGGAAGTATGCGCTTCTTTCCATCCAAGTACATTGCGCGCAAATTCCACAACCGCACATTGCATTCCCAGGCAAATACCAAGAAAAGCGATGTTGTTGGTACGGGCATATTGCACTGTAGTGATTTTTCCCTCAACTCCCCTGTGTCCGAAACCCGGTGCAACCAGTATTCCATTGAGGTTGCACAATTTCTCATGAACATTTTCCGGTGTAATCATTTCGCTGTGAATATGATACAGATTCACCTGCACTTCGTTTGCTGCCCCTGCGTGAATCAACGATTCATTAATGGATTTATACGCGTCTTTCAGTTCGACGTATTTACCGATAATACCAATATTTACTTCGGATTTTGGATGATGAAGCCTTTCAAGAAATTCGTTCCAGGGTTTTAGCTCGGGTTCATGCCCGGCAGGCATATTGAGCTTTTTCAGAATGGTAATGTCCAGCTTTTCCTTTTTCATTCTGATGGGAACCTCATAAATGGTTTTCACATTTCTCGATTCGATTACCGATTCTTTGGTTACATTGCAAAAAAGGGCAACTTTCCTTTTAATATCATCATTCAGAGGATGCTCAGTGCGAAGGACAATGATGTCGGGTTGCACTCCTGCCTCGAGAAGTGTTTTCACCGAGTGCTGTGTCGGTTTCGTTTTCAGTTCGCCGGTGGCTGCCAGATAGGGAACCAGAGTTAAGTGAACCACGATGCAATCGTTGTTCAATTCCCATTTCAATTGACGTACCGATTCTATGTAGGGCAACGATTCTATATCACCTACGGTTCCTCCAATTTCGGTTATTACAAAATCTAACTTGTATTTGGTTCCCAAAAGTTGAATTCTGCGCTTTATCTCATCGGTGATATGGGGAATAATCTGCACTGTTTTGCCAAGGTAATCACCTCGGCGCTCCTTGTTTATAACATCCTGATAGATTCGACCTGTGGTTACATTGTTTTCCTGACTGGTAAAAACATTCAGAAAGCGTTCGTAATGCCCAAGGTCAAGATCGGTTTCAGCGCCGTCTTCGGTAACGTAGCATTCGCCGTGTTCATAAGGGTTCAGAGTACCAGGGTCAACATTGATATACGGGTCAAGTTTCTGGATGGTTACTTTATAGCCCCGCGATTGCAGCAACTTTGCCAAAGATGCCGAGATAATTCCTTTACCTAGTGAGGAGGTAACCCCTCCTGTTACAAATATGTATTTTGTTGATCCCACGGCAAATGGTATTAAAATGTTAGACTTAAGCCCAGACTTGGCATAATAGGCAACTGATCGACCCTTTCATGGTCGACACGGTCGAAATAAAATATATTCTGCCGGTTATATACATTAGTACAACTTAAAACAACTTCCAATTTAACCCTTTCGGTAAAATGAAATGTTCGCTGCACAGTAACATCAAAACGGTGGTAATCGGGAAGGCGTGAGCTGTTAATATCACCGTAAATAATTCCCAGATTACCGTTGGTTTCCCAATAAGGCAGATTCAGGTTTGTATAAAATGGCATTTGTTCATAATAACCTGCGGTAGGTGTAAACGGAAAGCCTGATCCGTAATTCCATCGGGCGCTGATGTTCCACAATAAATTGTTGCCGAACTTAAAGGTTCCAACAAAATTAACATTGTGCCGTCTGTCGAAATGGGGTGAATAGGTAATAATTCCATCGAAACGTTCAATCCAGCCCAATGAATACACCAACCAGAGATACACTTGTTTTGAGTCGTATTTCAATAGAAAATCAACACCATACGCCCTGCCGCTTTCAATGATAAGGTCTTTCTTCAGATTATCGGGTTTGTCGTAATTTGCTGCATTATCATCATATATTTTATTCCGGTTGATATTGGTAATCTGGCTGAAGTTCTTCAGATATCCTTCGATGTTCGCAGTAAGCCTATTTGTTATATCGTATTCAAAGCCGGCGATAACATGCTGCGACTTTTGAAGGCTGCTTGTTACCTCTTCCCCGTTAAAAGTATCAGGAATGTTATTGCTTCCCGTTAAGAAACCGTAAAACAGGTTAACCACATCTTGATCGGAGTTCGCAGCAATCAGGTTTTGAGAATATAGCCCACCCGCAAATTTAAGTCGGAAAGTTTCGGAAACATTATATTTTACCCCCAGCCTGGGCTCAGGTGAAACTTCCGACATAGTTGCATAGTAATGCAAGCGCATGCTAGGTTCAATAATCAGGTTCCCAAAATTATGTTTATATCGTGCATACACAGCAAATTCTGTGGAATTTTCGTTTTCAACCAACATGCGGTTTACTGCGTTGTAATACCTGAAGTCGGTTTTAAATCCCAAGGTTTGCAAGCCCCAAACAAATTCATTTTTACCAAGAAAATACAGAAAATCGAAACCGATATTAAAACCTCCCATTTCGCTGTAGCGGGGAGCACTGTTCATATCACTCATTTCGATACGGTAATCCGAATACGAGAGATTGGCTTTAATCATTACCGAACTTCCGGTAGGCACGAGAACAAGGTTTCCTCCCAACCCGTAGGAGTTCCAGTGCAAATCGCTTATCTCCTGATAACTGACATTGTCGTTGAATCTAAAACCAAACAGGTTGAATTTGCTGCCATCCCTTGAATTTATTGCAAGCTTTCCGTATAAATCGGTGTAATTGAACGGTAAGCCTTGTTCGTTGATGTAGGTGTACAGCAGTTTACTGCTCTGCTCAAGAAAAGAGGTTTTCGCCGAAATTATAAAGGATGCACTCCCTTCATTTTCTTTAAATTTTTTCAATGGGCCTTCAAGTAAAATTTTTGTACCAAATGTGCTGGCAGAAAATACACCTGAAAAGCGTTTTTTGTTTCCTTCACGCATTCGAATATCCATAACCGATGACACCCTGCCGCCATAATCGGCCGGAAATCCTCCTGTATACACATCGGTACTTTGAATAATATCGGAATCGAACACCGAAAACAAGCCGATAGAGTGAAAAGGGTTATATACCGTCATCCCGTCGAGGAGTACAAGATTATGTATTGGGGCTCCCCCCCGAATATAGAGTTGACCACCCTGATCGCCGGTAAATATAACACCCGGCAACACCTGAAGATACTGCGCAAGGTCGGGATCGCTTCCCACCGTTGGAAGCCTTTTTATTTGCGCCGGGGTAACTTTTATAATAGAGGTGCGTACCTGCGTCTGTCTTTCTTCTCTTTCTGCTGAAATAACAGTTTCCTGAAGTAAAACGGCAGATTTTGTCATATACACTTTTTCGGATATCAGTTTTCCAGCAACCATATCAATATCAATAGCCACAGAATCGTAACCCACGTAAGTAAAAATCACCGTATGCTTTCCTGCAGGTATCTGATTTATTGAGAAATATCCATTTACGTCGGTGGCGGCACCTAGGTTTGTGCCCTGTATCGAAACATTGGCAAAGATGCACGCCTCTCCGGTAGCTTTATCGTATACAAAACCTTTCATTGTTCCGTTTTGCGACATCGCAGCAAAAAAAACAAACACCATTCCCACGCTTAACAATACTTTCCTCAATTTCATATTCATCATGCTTTCTTTTCGATTTTTGAACGAAGCTCTCTTTCAGCAAGGTCAACAGTTTTCTTTTGCTCTGCCAGTTGCTCCATCTCAGCTTTCGCTTTTTCAATCTTGCGCTTCACATCAATTAGCAAACTTTCAGCCTTACTGCTGAAAAAACTCATGTTGTTCTCGAGCTGGGTTATTTCAATATCAAGGGTTTTTTGCTTCTGAATGATATTAGCCCTTTCTCTACGCAAGCCATCGATGTTTCCAGTATCAACAAGTATCTGAATCCGCTGTTTGAACCCCTCAACGTCAAGAGATTGTTTCTGAATATTTAACCGCGTATATAACTCATTTATTGCATTGCGAAAATCTTTTTGCAACCGTTCTTTTTCTTTATGAGGAACCTGCCCAATTTCAATCCAGCGGTTCTGAAATTCCCTGAGTTTTTCAAGATTGCCACTGTTACTGCCCGTGTCGCTAAAAGAAGTCACTTCATTTATGAGGGTTTGCTTCAGATTCAGGTTCGTTGCAAATTCGTTATCGATGTTTGCAAAATAATTTTGCTTAGTATTGAAAAAACTATCACATGCTTTTCTAAATCGCAGCCAGATTTCCTGAGATTGCTTTCTCGGAACAGGTCCGATTTCTTTCCATTGTTTCTGCAATAACAGAAAATCGTTGGTTGTCTTTTTCCAGTCAGTACTTTCTTTAATCGATTCAGCCTGAATGCACAGCTCAATTTTGCGCTGGAGGTTGTTGTTCTGCTCGTCGCGAATCTGTGAGAAAAACTGTTTTTTATTTTCGAAAAATGTGTTGCAGGCAGCACGAAACCGCTCATATACAGCAGCATTGTTTTTTCGAGGTACCATTCCGATGCTTTTCCATATCGACTGCAGTTCGGTAAACTTTTTCGAGATGTCTTCCCATTGAGCAATGGTATCGCAAGGTTCCAACAATAATGCTTCGGCTTGTTCGCAAACAATTTCCTTTTGTTTGAGGTTATTTTCGAGTTCTTCTTTTATTTTCAGAAAGTAATCCTGATGATTTTTATTGATTTGCCGGGTTGCAACCTGAAATCTTTCCCAAACCTCTTCTCTTTTATCGGCCGGAACAGGCCCCAGTTCCTTCCATTGTTGGTGATATTCCTGAAGCTTTTTATAAGCTTCCACCACATCCGGATCAATCAGCAAGCTCTCAGCCTTGTTGCAAAGCTCTATCTTGAGGTCGAGATTCTTTTTTAAATCAAGATCACGAAGCTCTTTGTCGATTTTAATAAAATCGTAGAACTTTTCAATCTGCATCTGGTACGAATTCAGTATGTTCTGCATATCAGCCTGTGGTACCAGTCCGATTTCTTTCCACTGCTTCTGCAGGTCTCTGAACTCATCATAGGTCCGAGCCAACGACTCATCGCGGTTGGCAAGCAGGCCGATTTTTTCGATAATCTGTTTTTTCAAAACCAGATTTTCCTGTTTTTCTTTTTCAATCTGCTCGTTATAAACAGACTTACGTGCTTTATAATCGTTGAGTAACTCCTTGAAGTAATCTTCATCGGTATCTCTCGGGATTTCGAATGTTTCGGCAATACCACCTTTGTCGATAAACTGTTTTTTCAGCAACACAATTTCGTTCTGACGACTTCTGTAGTATGCCTTTTTAATGGAGTCGATTTCCAATTTTATTGCGTTCACAGGCTTTTCGTAGATAAGCTGCTTTAACAACTGCAATAATTCTTGCTTCGAATATGCCGAATAATCAATCTCTTCAGGCTCTGTTTTCAATAATTCAGAGTCATTCTCATCAAGTTGATTTTCCGATAAGTCGGCATCAAATTCAGGCAGGGGTTCAAATTGAGTCTCATTTGCAGAATCAATAATTTCAGATTTCTCCGGTTGAGGCTGATTTTCGTTCTCTGCCATTGTGTTGTTCTCGGTTTCATTAGTTTCTTCATTGCTTTGTTCCGATTCAACATCTGCGGCAGCAATGCTTTCCTGTGAAGAGTTCTCCTGATTTCCCTGCAATTCACTTCCTTCCGGCAGCAAATCGTGGTTCAGATTGTCTTGGTTGTCCATGTCGGTAAAATTACTTTTGTTTAGCTATTAGTACAAATTATAATAAGGTTACGAAAATAGAAATAACAGAACGAATAGACAAAGATTTTTCAATAAATTCTTCAAAATACAGTTTTATATCGGTTTTACTACGATAATAAGGTTTGGATTTGTTTTCGGAATATTTTATTAGCTTTGTTTAGAATGCCTTATAATGAATTCCTATGAGAGGAATATTGTTAATTACATATATATGTCTTGCTGTTTGTAATTTGGCAATTGCTCAACATTACAATTCTGGTAACATTGAAATGGAAATACGCATGATTAGTGATAGCGCCGATCATAATGCATTCCCTGACCTTGTCCGATATAAGAAGTACTTTTATTGTGCATTTCGGGAAGCTGATTCCCACATTCCAGGAGAAAATAATTTAAATGGTAAAATCAGAGTCATCCGTTCGAAAAAAGGAGACAAATGGGAAACGGTTACAAGTTTCGAAATTCCAAAATACGATATGCGCGATGGCAAATTCGTCATTCTTCCCGACGGAAGGCTGATGATGTATTTTGGTTGCTCCGAATACAAAAACGGGAGGCTGATCAGCCGTTTAACCCACGTTTCCTATTCCAGCGACGGGGTGCATTTCACCCCACCGCGCCCCGTGGAGATTGACCCTGCCATTAAGGCCAATTTCGATTGGGTGTGGAGCATTACCTGGTACGACACTGTTGGATATGCAAACATGTACCAGATAAAGGGGAAAGGAGGTAAATGGAATGTATATTTGATGAAAACCACCGATGGCCTGCACTATTCACCCGTAACCAGTTGGGATTTAGGTCCGAGACCCAACGAGGCACGTATCCGTTTCGCCCCCGATGGTAGAATGATAGTAATCGTGCGCCGGGAATCAGGGGGCCCGGGAATACTCGGAATGAGTTACCCACCCTATACCGAATGGGAATGGTATGATATGAGTATAAAATTAGGTGGTCCGAACTTTTTGGTTTTGTCGAACAATAAAATACTCATCGGAAGCCGGTTATTTAAAAGCAAAGAAGTCGGGGAACAAATGGGCAAGGTTAACGAAGATTACAGAACAGGTATCTTCATAGCAAGCGATCTGGGAGAAATAAGAAAAGTAGTAGAACTGCCAAGCGATGGCGACACCAGCTATCCGGGCATGGTCATTTATAAAGACTACCTGTATGTTGCCTATTATTCCAGTCATGAAGGGAAGGCAAAAATATACTTTGCAAAAATACTATTCTCCGATATTGAGAGCCTTTTCGACTAGGATTCCTGAGCCAATTTATTCCTTTTGCGGTCGTTTTCATTCAGGAGAATTTTCCTGAGCCTGACCGATTTCGGTGTAACTTCGATATACTCATCCGACAGAATATATTCCATGCACTCTTCCAGAGAGAATTTCACCGAAGGAGCAATCATCATTTTAGCATCGGAACCTGAGGCCCTCATATTGGTAAGTTTTTTCGTATGCGTCAGGTTAACTCCCATATCATCGAAACGGGTGTTTTCACCCACTATTTGTCCTGCATAGATATCCACACCAGGATCCACAAAAAACTTGCCCCGGTCCTGAAGTTTATTAAGAGAATACGGTATAACCGCTCCTGTTTCGATGGCAACGAGAACTCCGTTGCGTTTGTTGAGCAGTTCACCTTTCCAGGGTTCGAAACCCAAAAAACGGTGAGCAATTACTGCTTCTCCTTCAGTGGCAGTCAGTACAGGGTTTGTAAGACCTATCATACCACGCACCGGAATTTTAAATTCAATAGAAATACGATCGTTTTTGGGGACTATATTCAGCAGTTCTCCTTTTCGTTTACTTGCAATCTCGATAACCTTGCCTGAAAATTCTTCGGGAACAACCACGGTAAGCAGTTCTATAGGTTCGTGTTTTTTACCCTGAATATCCTTTATTATTACCTGCGGTTGACCCAGTTGAAATTCATACCCTTCGCGCCTCATAGTTTCCACCAGAATCGAAAGGTGCAATATCCCCCTGCCATAAACAATAAGTTTATCGGGGGAGTCGGTTTCTTCCACCTTTAAGGCAAGGTTTTTCTCGGTTTCACGATACAATCTTTCTCTCAAGTGCCTTGATGTAACATACATGCCCTCTTTCCCAAAAAAAGGAGAGTTGTTGATTGTAAACAGCATGCTCATGGTTGGTTCATCTACCTGTATTCTTGCCAAAGCTTCGGGATTCTCAATATCGGCAATGGTGTCACCAATATCAAAGTTTTCCAGACCCATTACTGCACATATCTCACCGGCCTTTAATGGAGTTTTCACTTTTTCTTTCCCCAAGCCTTCGAAACGATACAGTTCTTTTACGGTAGAAATCAGGTTATGCCCATCGCGCGACATTACGGCTACCTGCTGCCCCATTTGGATGCTGCCGCGGTTAATTCTTCCTACTGCAATGCGTCCAAGATATGATGAATAATCAAGAGAAGAAATCTGTAGCTGCAATGGCCCTTCGTTTTGAGGTGGCGCTGGTATATTATCGATAATTACATCAAGCAGATAGGCCACATCGCCGGTGGGCATATTCCAGTCCGCCCCCATCCAGCCTTGCTTCGATGAGCCAAAAACCGTAGGAAAGTCAAGTTGAAAATCTTCGGCATCGAGGCTGCACATCAATTCAAAAACCTGCTCCTGAACCACATCTGGATGGCAGTTGGGTTTATCAACCTTATTTATCACAACTATGGGTTTGAGCTTCAGTTCAAGAGCTTTCTGCAGAACGAACCTTGTTTGCGGCATGGGTCCTTCAAAAGCGTCCACCAGTAGGAGCACGCCATCGGCCATATTCAGGACCCGTTCTACTTCCCCTCCAAAATCAGAGTGCCCGGGAGTATCAATAATGTTAATTTTAACATCTTTGTATCGTACCGAAACATTTTTCGAAAGTATGGTAATTCCCCTTTCTCTTTCAAGGTCGGAAGAATCGAGAATCAGGTCGCGGGTATATTGGTTATCTCTGAATAGCTTAACCTGATGAAGAATTCGGTCAACCAGCGTAGTTTTTCCGTGATCGACATGTGCAATAATTGCTATATTTCTGATATTCTGCATTTTATCATCATTACCCAATTAAAAAGGGCCTGCAAAGGTACAAGCAATATTTTAAATTACACCAATGAAGTTCACTATTTTACCAAAGAATGTCAAATTCACAGGAGGAGTCTTAGAAATTGATCCGGCCAATTTCTAACAAACCTAAAATGCATCTGCATAATTACTTAAACATGTGCATTGCTTTTTAAGTTAAATACATTATTAAATCTTCTAAATAATTACTTGGTATTTTATCAATTTTAATATATATTTTGTATATTTGTAACAATTAACTCCTTCTTTTTTGATTTTCTATATCGTTAATAATGTGTAATTAAAATTCAATAAAATGAAAAAAATCTACCTGTTTTTACTGATGACTGTTTTTTTCTGCCTGTCGTTGCATGCTGGCAATACTGATGGTATCGCTTCACCGGCCAGAAAAATCATTTTAATTTCAAATGACGTCTCTCAACCCGAAAAGCTTCTGAGCGCATTTACCAGCGACTACGAAGTACTGTATTTTAAAAATTCTGAATCGCCCCAAAGCATTATCAGTAAAACAATTAATAACCGTTACGATGCGAAAATTGAAGAAATTATCATTTTCACGCATGGCTCGGAAGGCTCTTTTAATTTGGGCAATGCCCAGATAAACGCATATAATATAAAAGACTACGAACCTGATTTTTATAATTTAAAAATTCACACAAGCGAAAATGCAATTATACAGATTTTTGCATGCAACACCGGACAAGGCCACAAAGGTATGGAGCTAATAAAGAATCTGGCTCTATATACTAACACCACTGTGTATGCATCCGATAACATCACAGGTAAAGATGGCGACTGGGTACTCGAAGTGAACTCCGGTTCAGCAAAAGAAGCCAAAAGTATTGCCATTACTGATTATCAAAGTAACCTACAAACCGTTAACGACAACCGATATGCCATAAGGTCCTTTGCGACAAACTCCTTGGGACTCGTTACTGAAATCGCAATAGACCAGACAACTGGGGATATATATTTTACAAAAGGGCAAACTGACGCTCCTATGTATAAATACAATTTATCAGCCAGCCTGTCAACATTGGGTTCCGATTGGACAGGATCTAACTGGCACCCTTTTGGTGCAAGCGACATTGAGTATTACAATGGCTTGATTTTAGCATCATTGCCCAGTCCCGCACAATTGGTAACATTTAATGTAAACACATTTGCAAACACTTACCCTCTGAATTATGCCTGCAGCAACGAAACCGGGTCGGCAGTGGTCGGCAATTATTTCTACACAACAACAGGTAACTCTGGAGATTTATACTATAAAATTAATTTGACAACATGGGCATTGGAAGGTACATACAACATTGGAGTAGTCGGAAATTACGAAGATCTTGAATATTGTAGCAAAACCAATAAGATGTATTACATATCCGATGGTTCACCCATCCGTGAAATTTACATGGATGGTTCTGGCGTTTCTGCACCCATAGGAATCCAGGCTGGTTGGAATTTTGCCGTTGATCCGGATGGGCAGTATGCATACATCAAAGTAGGCAGTAACATAATACGTGTAAATTTAAGTACCGGAGCACAAGATACTTTTGTGTCAGGATTAACTAATTATGAATACGCTGATATGGAATTCGGCCCCTCTTCGGCTGTTCCGGGAAGTTATAGTTTATATATTGGCGACAATAACCGCATTCTCGAAGTATATACAAATTTAACAACAAGTCCTGTTTCCTTAACCGGCTCATGTACCCCGCAAAGCATTAGTGTTGGTTTCACAGCCGGAACCTATAATGCAGGTAATGTATTTACAGCACAGTTGTCAGATGCCACAGGCAGTTTCAGCAGTCCGGTCAATATAGGCAGCTTAACGGCAACTACTTCGGGGACCATTGCGGCCAACATACCTATTGTAACTTATGGTACACAATATCGCATCAGGGTAATTAGTTCCAACCCTGCAACCTATGGTAGCGACAATGGCACTGACCTTACCTTGGGCGATAATACACCGCCGGATATCACCTGCCCCGGAAATATGAGCGTAAACAACGATGCCGGTGTTTGCGGAGCTGTAATTAACTATAACTTAACCATTACTGATAATTGCTCAACAATACCACAAGCAACATATTCCGGATACACATATTTAGGCACTTATAACAACCACACATATTTCCTATCGAGTGCTGTATCCGATTTTAATACTGCCAACACAGCAGCTCAAGCTATAGGTGGCCATCTTGTATATGTTAATGATGCTGCTGAAAATGCTTTTCTTTCAAGCTTTGGAAATTTTTGGATGGGAGGTTTTCAGAATCACTCAAGCTCACTATATTCTGAGCCAGCCGGGGGATGGGAATGGCTTGACGGAACATCATTTAATTATACAAACTGGAATCCTGGCGAACCCAATAATTCGGGAGGCGAGGATTATATACAAATGAATGCTGGGGGCTATTGGAATGACCTTCCCAATTCATGGGTCTTACAGCATATGGTGGAATTTAATGGATCTATTGTTCAAATATCCGGATTACCGACAGGTTCAACTTTTCCTATAGGGACTACAACAAATAGCTTTGAAGTTACCGATGAAGCAGGCAATACGGCCAGCTGTAATTTTGATGTTACCGTAACCGATAATGAAGCACCCAATATTGCATGCGGTTCTGATTTTAACTTCGAAACCGATCCGGGAAATTGCACATATACTGTTAATTTAAGTTCAGCAACTTTTACTGAAACCTATTATATTTCTGCGGCTGATTTAGTTTTGCCATATAGTTGTGGAAATGGATCTTATCATACATATAGCGCATTGGGTGGTTTTAACTGGACTGATATCTATCCGGAAAGCGCTGTTACAGAAATCGAGCTGAAATTCAATGTTGGAATTGAATGTAAAACAGGGGGAGCAATACATACTACACAACTCAATGGGAATAGTGAAACAACTTTTGCTCAAACACCCCATTGGTGCACGTGTAGTGCCCCTACCAGCTCGAATATTGTTAGCTTAAGTTTAAATCCTGATAATTACATAGTTGGTGGCACCAATAGTTTTCGTGTACCTGTCGACTTTGATAATTGGGGTCTTTTTCCAAGTGCTGATTTATCGGGTTATTATGCAGAGGTGCAAGTCAAATATAATTCTATAACACCCGTTGTTTCCGACAATTGCTCCATTGCATCGTTTAATTACACATTAAGCGGTGCTACCGAGGGAACCGGTTCCGGTTCATTGGCAGGAGTTGTGCTGAATCAAGGTACAACACATGTGTTGTGGACGGTTGAAGATGTCAATGGAAATTCAAACTCGTGCACACAAGATATTATAGTTGTCGATAATGAGCTTCCAACCATCACCTGCCCTGCTGCTGTTTCGGTGAACACCGATACCGACTTATGCACGGCCAGCGGAGTGGCTTTGGGAACACCAACAGCAAGCGATAACTGCAACTTCACAATTAGCAACGACGCTGTAGAACCTTATGCAGTTGGTACACATACAATCACATGGACAGTTACCGACGACAGCAACAATTCGGCTACCTGCGAACAGACCGTTACAGTTACCGACAATCAATTGCCTGAAATTACCTGCCCTGCGAATGTATCGGTAAATACCGACACAGACCTTTGCACTGCCAGCGGTGTTGTTCTGGGTGATCCAACCACAAGCGATAATTGCAGTGTACTTACTTCGTTCAACGATGCTGTAGAACCTTACCCTGTGGGAATAACTACAATTACCTGGACTGTGGAAGATGTAAACGGAAACTTCAATACCTGTCAGCAGACTGTTACTGTAACCGATAACCAGCTTCCAACCATTGTTTGCCCTGCCAATGTTTCGGTGAACACCGACGCCGATTTGTGTACGGCAAGCGGTGTGGCTTTGGGAACACCAACAGCAAGCGATAACTGCAACTTTACAGTTAGCAACGACGCTGTAGAACCTTATGCAGTGGGCACACATACAATCACATGGACAATTACCGACGACAGCAACAATTCGGCTACCTGCGAACAGACCGTTACAGTTACCGACAATCAATTGCCTGAAATTACCTGCCCTGCGAATGTATCGGTAAATACCGACACAGACCTTTGCACTGCCAGCGGTGTTGTTCTGGGTGATCCAACCACAAGCGATAATTGCAGTGTACTTACTTCGTTCAACGATGCTGTAGAACCTTACCCTGTGGGAATAACTACAATTACCTGGACTGTGGAAGATGTAAACGGAAACTTCAATACCTGTCAGCAGACTGTTACTGTAACCGATAACCAGCTTCCAACCATTGTTTGCCCTGCCAATGTTTCGGTGAACACCGACGCCGATTTGTGTACGGCAAGCGGTGTGGCTTTGGGAACACCAACAGCAAGCGATAACTGCAACTTTACAGTTAGCAACGACGCTGTAGAACCTTATGCAGTGGGCACACATACAATCACATGGACAATTACCGACGACAGCAACAATTCGGCTACCTGTGAGCAGACAGTTACTGTTACCGATAATCAATTGCCGGTGATTAACTGTCCTGCCGATGTACTGGTGAACACCGATACCGATTTATGCACCGCAAGCGGCGTTGATTTGGGTACTCCAAACACTT
>JAGOLH010000049.1:22371-22735 GCA_017994175.1 Bacteroidales bacterium
AAGATGTGAATGGAAACACCGAAACATGTGAGCAGACAGTTACTGTTACCGATAATCAATTGCCGGTGATTAACTGTCCTGCCGATGTACTGGTGAACACCGATACCGATTTATGCACCGCAAGCGGCGTTGATTTGGGTACTCCAAACACTTCCGACAACTGCGACATACTTTCGGTTACAAACGATGCGGTGGAACCATATAGCGTGGGTGTACACACTATTACCTGGACCGTGGAAGATGTGAATGGAAACACCGAAACATGTGAGCAGACAGTTACTGTTACCGATAATCAATTGCCGGTGATTAACTGTCCTGCCGATGTACTGGTGAACACCGATACCGATTTATGCACCGCAAGCGG
>JAGOLH010000115.1 GCA_017994175.1 Bacteroidales bacterium
GAACAAAGCCCTTCTTGTTGCTGCTTTTTTCCTTTAATATTCCTATACATAACCGGTGGCAATCCACCTAAAGAATCGTGAGGCCTGAAATGGTTATAGTCTTGCAACCATGTTTCTGTTATCTCCCTTACTTCATCAAGGTTTTCAAACAAATACACATCAAGAACATGCTTCCTGTAAGTTTTATTAAATCGTTCAACATATGCATTTTGAGTAGGCTTTCCGGGTTGAATATACTTAAACTCTATTTCATTCATTTCGCTCCATTGCTGGGTGATTTTTGCCACAAATTCAGGCCCATTGTCCATCCTGATCTTTTCAGGTTTGCCATATCGATTTATTAAGTGCCGGAGAATCCAGATCACTCGACTGCTCTTTAACGAGTAATCGGTTTCTATATAAAGTATTTCCCTGTTGTAGTCATCAATTACATTGAAGCTTCGAAATTTTCTGCCATTAATTAATGCATCGCTCATAAAATCGATACTCCAGGTATGTGTAAAATGCGGTGGGCGGCTCAATGGTTCCTTTACTCTTGCCGGTAATCTCTTTTTGCATTTTCGCCGTAAGGCCAACCCCATTTGCTTGTAAACCCGGTGAACCCTTTTATGATTTACCTTTTCACCTGAGTTTCGTATCCTATAGTAGCTCTTCCAAAATCCTTCTCTTGGATGATCTACCGACAACTCATGAAGACGTGATATTAGCATGCTATCATCTTTTATTGATTGATACCTGAAACTGCTTCTGCTTATTCCCATTGTGCGGCATGCCTTGCTTATGCCTATGGGTTTTTCTTCTACTACTTCTTCTATTATTCGGCGCTTATCGCAAGGCGCTATAACTTTTTTTCGATAATATATTTGGCTGTTTCTAACTCTATGGCCAAATTGGCATACATCCGCTTTAACTTGGCATTTTCTTCTTCTAACTCTCTTACCCTTTTCAAATCTTTTGCATCCATACCTCCATAGCGCTGACGCCATACATAAAATGTCTGCCGGGCAAAGCCGTATTCCCTGCATAATTCTTCTACACTTTTGCCAAGTTCATGTTCCTTGAGAATCTTGGCCACCTGTGTCGGTGAAAATTTACTTCTTTTCATAATAATGCGAATTTAAAAATTTAAAACTTTTGTCTATTTTTAAATCGTACTATTTTTGGGGGAGCTTACAACAACAACAACATTCATAATAATGCGAATTTAAAAATTTAAACTTTTGTCTATTTTTAAATCGTACTATTTTGGGGGGAGCTTACAACAACAACAACACACAAGCGTGCTTGTGCAATTAAAAAAGCACAAGCACGCAATCCGTTATGGGCAAACGAATTAGTGCAACCGTAAAGCCATTGGTAACATTAATAAAAAAGGCACTGAATAGTCATAATTAATGTTCGTATAATTATCGCCCAAATGGACATTTTTGTAGTATGACACAATTCTTTTTTGATAAAGCCTTTCAGATTGAATGAACCAAGCATTTACTCCTAATTTTTCAGATAGAAACCACTTTTCAATCAATCTTGAGCAACGCCCATTGCCGTCAGCAAAAGGATGAATTTGAACTAATATCAAATGTAACATTGAAGCATAATAAAAAACTTGATTGATTGTTAGTTCTCTTGAAATCAATATTTCTATATCATCAAATAATTTTGACATTTCTCCTTTTACAATTTCCTTGCTTGCTCCTGTAAATTTTCTTTTTCCATTAGAAAAAACATAAACATCTTTATCTCTTATTACGCCCTTATATTTATTGTCTTCAACGATAGTATTAGACAATATTTTATGACATTTCAAAAAGTTGCTTAAATTCAATTTATGCTCTTTTGCAAATGAATACGATTTTTTCAAATCTTCAATTTCTATGAATGATTTACCCGTATTATTCATTCCAGAATAACTATATTTCATATAACTATCAAAATCAATAATATTTCCCTCAATCATTGAAGAATAAACCGCTGAATTTGAGAAATATAAATTAAAATTTTCAGAATTAGAGCCGATTGTTTTGATTTTGTTAAAATGTTTAATCAAAGTTATTGGTTGCTTGTCATTGTATTTATCAAAATACTTTGAGAAAATGAATTTTAATCTCTCCATAATAATTCAATTTAAAGTTTGGGGCATTACACCCTAAACTGATTTAAAACTTGTTAATTGCACCAGCTTTTAATAAAGCCATTTTAGCAACTTTTTCAGCTTCGTTTTTAGTTGTAAATATACCAATAATTTCTTTGCCTGACACCCCCCCTTTGAATTGCAATTCCATACTTTTCATGTCTGTATGGAACAGAATTTCAATTAATTCAGATTCTTTGGCAGCCTGGTTGCTACCTTAAATTTACTAACTTTGAGCTGATAAATTAATAAAGGTTCAACTCCATGAAAAACCATCACATTAGCATTACGGTAATCATGAGTTGTATTATTGCAGGTTTTCTTGGGTGTTCGCAACCACATGAATTCAGGAAAGATTGTGACTTATGCGATCAGGTGAACCAACATGAAGTTGAAGCTGCGCTAATCCAATTTGTGTATAACGATTCGAACAATCATATTTCGGAAGAGGCAGAAATTCGGCTTCAGGAAAAAAAAGAAACGCTGCATCATGGTTTCAAGTGTGTTGAATGCGGGTGCAGGGGCAATACAATAGTGTACCGCTTGTGGTGTGCCACCAACGAAACCTATGAACTGGAAGTGCAACCTGACAGGAACAACCGATTTACGATAACGGGTATTCGGGCTGCAACATTTGAGCATCCGTAAGGCGGAATGGATTTATGCACAGTTGCAGGCAATAAGGATAAATAAACGGAGCTCTAAAATTATCACATAAACAAAACATATATGAACAAAATTCACAGAAAAAAGGGCTGTTTATCAATACGCGCTTTGTTTAAGCCTTGTTTTCAGAATTTATAGATTACAGAAAGCAGAACCCTGACATTATGTACCGAATAGAAATCGGTTATTACACCAAATTCGTTCCGGTTTAGGGTACCATTGGTTTGTGAGGCATAGCATGCACGTGTTAATTCGCATTCGGTTGCGAGGTTAAAATTACCCCGGATAAAAACAAGCCGGGGCGAAACCCTGAATACGGAAAGCAGATTTGAACCGCGCACGGTCGATTCGGTTCCGGAAGCAGTATTCGAATAATTCAGGATGCTTAGGTTCGACCCCAAATTGCGTGTATAACCAGCCCACAATGCAGCTTGAATTTTCTCGCCACGGGTTTCGAATTCTGTCCACACTGCCATGTTGTTTATTGTGGTATAATTTACAGTCTGTCGCAAGGGGTCTGTAATTTCGTGTACTGCAAAGCCACCAAGCATCAACAAATCGAACAGGTTCTGCCCGTACACACCCTGCATTTTTATAATGAGTGGTTTCAGGGTAGCTTTCATATATACGGTTGCCGAATACCCCTGAACTTTTGCATTTGTAACATATGCAGAGGAACCAACTGTTATTGTTCGCACCGGTTGCAGCATTTTATAGCCGGCTACTGCCCCTATAAGAAACCCGGTTTTTGCATATTCATTTTTGGTTTCATAGCTTATTCCTGCGCTAATGTCGGGAACTGCTGAAAAACGCAATACTGCCGATCCGGTTGGAGATGTAAAGTCGCGCTGCGCAGCCACTGCAGCCATAACTCCAAACTTACCCATATTGTGGGTCAGCCTGATTTGCGGGTTACGCGAAAAAGGCTGCATCGGCACACCCGTGTTGAACGAAATTACCCCCGAAAAACAAGAAGGGATAAAAAATGGATGCCAATACTGCCCGGAAAGAAGCTCTGTTTTTTTCCAGTTCAATTTCACAATGGCATGTCGCAGCCTGAAGCCATTGTTGTCGGTAAAATTGGTGTTTTCGTTGCCGAAAAAATCGGCCTCAAGCACTCCCGAAGTTTTGGCTCCAAAAGCATCGGGGGCGGTAATTTTTCCGGACAGCCTTGTTTGTATCGACAAGAAATTGAATGATGTTTTGTCGTTAATATCGATATTATCGGAGTCGGTTGCAACTTCTTTCGGGTACAGTAAAAAATGTCCTTCCCTTATGGTATAGCAATCGCGCGTATCGACGAAGAAGTCGTTTTTTACGAAACCTGAAAAGCTGATACCATATTTTGGTGCAGTCGGCTCTTGTTGAGCGAGGGTTGCCTGCCAAAAGGCTAAAAAAATTAAAACAATCAAAAATTTTTTCATAACTGTGTTTTTTAGTCAAACTTATTTTTTTCAGGTGGAAACAACTGGTCGATAATCGATCTGTCCTCAGGAGGCAATCCCATTAGCACGTTAAAATTGTTTCGCGCCGTAACATTGTCTTTCCAAAGTTTAATTGCTTGAATGTAGCATTGCAGTGCCTCATCCTGCCGATACTGGTGCCGGCGTATTATACCCTGATTGGTATAGGCAACCGAGATGCGGCGGGGTGTCTCTTTCTGGGCCATAAGAAGGTCATCGACCCTCTTCTGTACCACCCTTTCGTAGTTATGGCGTGCGAAAGCGGGATCGCTTCTG
>JAGOLH010000116.1 GCA_017994175.1 Bacteroidales bacterium
AAAAAATCTGCAGCATGAAAAAGAACTGCAGCAATGTTAATAGTGCTATTGACCTCATTTTAGATTGATTGTTACATTTAATATAAAAGAAAACACAATGTAATAATTTTTATTGTACGATTTACCAAAAAAGTAAAACATTTTTGATATGGGATATTACAGGTGACGCATTAGCTTTTGGGACAAATGTTTACCGGAAATACTCCCTCGTCGCAAGCATGGCGAGGATGGGGGCAATTTTAATTATCAAGGCTTTATCAAATCTATGTTAGGACTACTGTTATCGCAAAAAAAACTGCACATATCCATTATTGTTATTTATGCGGCATGGAAAATGCTTCTGATTACTGCAATAAACCTATTCTATTATTCGTTTACATTTTATCAACTTGTTTGTTTGCCATAGCTTCTATGGAATTCGCAATTCTTGACACATTCAACATCAGGCTTACCAATACAGCACTTACCACAAAAATGCAAACAATTCCTAGTAATATGCCGGCAGCCTGCTTCATTGCGTTGCTAAATAGATCCAAATTGAATGCAACATCAAAAACGAAAACAATGCCTACAAGTGTTAAAAAGAACAGTAGTCCTACTCCCGTTTTCGTTACTAAATTTTCCAGTTTTTTCGTGTTCATGTCTCTTATTTTTATTCATATCTGTTTAACATTTCAAATTGAGTCTGCTTTCCTTAGCTTTCAGAACAAACCGTTTTAAACGTGGGTTCCGGTCTCCGCTTGTACATTAGCTGAGCAATCGCTAAGCTTCGATAAACGCCATTAAAAAACAACATTTTATCTTTCAAGCATTCGTTCGATTTGTTGCAATAAAACTTTCCTGCAAGATATCGTTATCCACCCCAATTACAAACAAAAGATACGCCTTATTTCTCTACCAAATATATAAAAATTTACTTGAATAAAGGCTTTGTCCGGTAAATCATACACAATTATTCTACATAAAAACAAGCAAAGAAGCTTAATTGTCTATTTAAATTAGAGGCGTCAACTTTCGAAAGAAAGCGTGATTTTTTCGGCACTACCAAATAAGAATACCGGAATTATCGATAAAATGGGGTAATAGTCAAAATAAATCGCATTGCAAATGCATACCCAAAATACGCCCTCGCTAACGAGGGCAAAGATAGTGGTGTTAATTTACGCTTTCTCCGTTTTCCTGTTATTGTAATAGTTAATATTTCAGAATCTTGCTATTTGCAACAATTCTTTCTGCGGAAATGATTTGTACACTGTACATCCCATTCGGTAAGTGGCTAATGTTTATTTCGGTTTTGCCGTTTGCGTTTTGAGATAGGACTTCCTTGCCAAGCATGTCGTAGAGTTTCACAGTAGCAACCCCGGTGGGGTCAATCATAAAGTAGTCGTGGGTGGGGTTGGGAAACAGTAGCATATCCGACAAACTATGGCTATTGATATTAACACCGGAGTTAACGGTAATTTCTGCAATAACCTGTGTCGAAAAATCGGGATATGCAATTATCGCGTCATTGGTCATGACAACCGTATAATCGCCTGCTGCGTTAAAAATAAGCTTACCTTCAACCACGGTATGGTAGCCATCGGGATTTACCGAATAATTTGTAAAAATATCGCTAAATACCGATTGATCCGCAAAGAGCTCATCTCCTGTATCTGCGGTCGTAGATATGTACTGTGTCCCCAGCCATTTGTTGTTCGCATCATCAATCAACTCCGATATTTCGAACAAATCCGATAACTGAAGTTTGTTTTCGTTACAATATACGCGCAGCGAAGAAGAACATCCATTAATATTCAAAGCACTCAACTCATTTCCGGTACAACTTACCTCGGTTAATGAGGTATAGTCAGTTAAATCTAGTTCGGTTAATACATTGTTGCCGCAACTTAAAATATGTAAACTTGTACATCCGCTTGTGTTTAAAGTATGTATCTGATTATTGTTGCATATAAATGTTTGCAAATTCTGGCTATTGCTCACATCTAAAGTTTGCAACAGATTGAAGTTGCAACAAAATTCCTGCAAATTCGGACAAGAGCTGATATCAATAGTTGAAAGCTGGTTGTAATCGCATGATAATGCTTGCAAATTAGGGCAACTATTCAGGTTTAGCTCTGTTAACTGGTTGTGAGAGCACATCAGCATTGTTAATTCAGTGTAAGTGCTTAAATCCAGATCCGATAGCTGATTAACATGGCAGTAAAACCTTTGTACTGCTGGGCTGCATGTTACACTTGTTAACAGGTTCTCGGAGCAATATACAAGCCATAAGGATGAGCAGGTGCTCACGTCTAATGTTGTCAATTGGTTATAGTAACAATATAATTGCTCTAACTCATTACAATCAGTTATTTGCAAGCTGCTTATCTGATTGTTGACAATTGTACTGGTTTCTGAATTGTAAAAACCGGAGCAATCAAAATAGTAAAACCGGCAATTCTCTCCGGCTGAAATGGTTACGGTATATTCGCCTTCTTCGGCATAGTTATGGGTTAATTGCACATTGGTATATGCACCGCCATCATATCCCAATCCGGTTTCAGTATCGATTGCACTGCCATCGCCCCAGTTTACATAAAACTCTTCCGCATTGGTAGCCTGAGTTTTGTAGATGATTTTTTCTCCAGTTGCATGCCAGGTAAATGTAATCTGGTCCTGTGCAGCAACTTCAACACAACGTAATGCCACTGCTACTAACAGCATTATTCCTGATTTGCACAATTTGCTCGTTCTCATTCGGTTAAGTTTTAATTGTTATATCGCAAGTACTTCTCGGTTCAACAAATTCTTAAAATAGTTCTACCACGGGTTCACTATGTCCGGGTCAATTTTTTACCGCTCATATAAATGTGAATATTACCAATAAACCGGTCACCTCTCTTCAATACAAAAAACATGTAGAAAATCCTCTCATTTATGGTTTTTATCAAATATCAAAGCTTTGAGTACAAAACAACGCTTACAAGTGTAAAATCAGATGCAGTGGAAGTTTTCAATCGCTAAATTATATAATACAACATAGCTTGCAAAGAAAAAAGCATGATTTTTGTTATATTTTAAAAATAAATTAGAACAAGATTCTATTACTTATAAATCAATACTTTAGCAGTTGTAATATGTTACCTACCATTAAAAATAGTGTGCTCAGAGTCCAATATTTCAATCAGATGCAATAACAGACAGCATTTTATTTGGTGTACTTTAGGTATTTTCAATTATGATTTATAAATTTGGTTTTTAAATAAACCCAATATTATGAAAAACTCATTCCGTATTCTGTTGGTTGTGCTCACGACTGCTTTAGCCTTTACCATCGGTTGTAAAGATCCTGAAGAAGAAACCGAAGCCACGTTCAATCTGAAAATCACCGATGCCCGTGTGCCTCAGGCAGCTACGAAAGATGGAGATGCACCTGTGCTTATCAGCGATCAGCTCACCAAATGTGAGGTTACCTATGCCGATATCGAACTAAAAAAAGACGATGGAGAGTACATTTCGCTCATGACTTCGCCTACTACTGTTGACCTGAGAGATTTTCAGGGGACACTGCACAGTCTTCTTTCGATAAGCATACCGGTTGGCAGCTATACGCATCTGAAAGTAACCGTTTCGGGAGTTTCGACAACCTATCAGAATAACAACTACACAGCCAGTGTCGACGGCGGTGCCACAGTTACCCTTAACAATATTCCGGGTACTTTCACCGAGGCACAAGGTGTTCCCGATGTATTTTCGGCAGGAGCCATCAGCTACGAGGTTCCGCTGGCATTCACGCTGATTAACTCCGAAGACGTTGAATCAGTTCAGTTGCAGTTCGATGTAGATGGTTCTGTATATATCGTACCCTTCACCTATCAGTCGTTTACCTGGAATTTTGCAGCCCTGCATACCTATTTTAGTCTGGGTTATGTTTTCGAGCAAGGCATACAACAAATACGCCATTCTCCCCCGCTGGGTATTACCATTGTTTCTGCAAACGATGTTGATTATTACGGCATACATACTTTTGTAGATTTCGACGCTCACGGAGGCACCATCAATTCGCACACATCACAACACGTTTTCCGTGGCAGCGACGGCTCCCTGCTAGTTGATGCCGAAGCAATGACTATCAACAACAATGTGCTTTCCCCAAACACAGTGAATGCTACCGGAGAAAGCGACATCCGTGCCGATGAAACATTTCATTATACAGCCATTCTGAATAATCTTGCCGGGCAGGGATATACTCTTCTATCAGGACACACCTATTATTTTAGTCTGCGTAAGACCTGGAACATTACAACAAACGGAACAACCTACGATCTGACAAGGATTTGTGAGCCAATCCCTGTAACCATTCCATAATTGAACATCAGGCTCAAGTAGTTTTGCGGTATTGCCATACTGCCAC
>JAGOLH010000050.1 GCA_017994175.1 Bacteroidales bacterium
CATTAATTAAAATTTGCGGGTCGTTGTAAATAGTAAGTAAGGCTGAATTCGAAATGACGGTATTGCAGCCCGGTCCTTCAGCGCTTACAACGCAACGATAATAGCGGGTTAATGTGGCATTCGAAATGGTTAGCGAATTACTTGTTTCCTCCGTTAAGTTGTTCCAGGTACTTTCATCAGCCGATTCCTGCCACTGGTAATTGAGGCCCGTGATTCCGCCCAGAGCAGTTAGGCTCATAGTGTGGGCTCCACCGGTGCAAATATTGCGGCTCAGGGGTTGTGTTGTAATCTCAGGGTCAGGATACACCGTAACGGTTACCGGGTTGCTGATAACAGTAACGTTTCCAAAACCGTTGGTGCCGGTAGCTTTTACCCTGTATTGACGGGTATATGGTGCATTTGTGTTCAGGGTAGCTTGCGTGAAACCGGGGGCAATTCTCCATACCCCATTAATAAAATAATACCATTGGTAGGTAAACGTGTAACCTGTGCCTACGGCTGTTGCTGTAAGAAGAAATGAACCTCCCTGGCACACTTCACCGCCTTCTGGGCTTACCGATACCGAGGGCAAAACCATCGTTACGGTTTCATCGTAGCCATAGCAAACAATATTATCTGTAATAAACAGCTCGTAATTTCCAAAATTCTGAATTACGGTATTATTGATTACAGGATTTTGTTCTTGCGATGTGTAATTGTTAGGTCCCAACCAGTGATAGCAACAATCCATTGAAGAATATCCGGTAAACTCGAGAGCAGCTCCCAGATGAATCGGTGAGTTGGAACTGGCAGAAACCACTGTGTTGAATGAAAGAAAATTATTTGTATTAAACTGAGTACAAATACTGTAGTTCATATAGGTGTGCAATGAATTATAGATGTCGGTAACCCCTCTCCATCCGCCCAAACTGTAATAATTGGTTCCTGTCCAGAGTAAATTATCCAATTCGCTGGCATTCGCTTCTATATAAACTTTGGCAATAAAGTTCTCTTTTACATGCATAAGAATGTAATCATCGACAAAGCCCAGCGGTATGGGAGTAGTTCCGTTTGATTTGGTTACAATAACCCGCATTCTAACATGTACAGATTTTGATATCCACTGGCCTGATGCGTTTAAGCAATAATATGACTGCACACCTGTGAAACACATTTTCCCATTGACAAGATTCGTCTCAGTATTTATCGGGTCGAATACAAGGGTTAAAAAATTGCATCCATAATTTGGTGGCTGAGTATTATTCAAATTTAATACCGCTTGATTCTTATACAGCCCCCAGTTGATACATTCGGGCCAATTGGCATTATTGTAAATCACCTGCAATCCCACTGCAGTTCCCAGTGCATTACTTCCGCTACCGGGTATAATTGTAATTGATGTGCCACCCGGGTTTGCTTCGGGTTCAACTTCTGCCGATAAGTTACCGTAATAGAAACTTTGGGTATCGAAAGTAGTACAAATGCTACGGGATGGGTTTGTTGCAAGCGCATTGTAAACATCAATAACACCATACCAGCCACCATAATTGTAGTAATTTGTCCCTACCCAAACTACATTATCCAGATTGCTGGTCAGCACTTCCATGTAAACACGTACAACAAAACTGGCACTGGGAACTCCTGTTATAATTCCAGATTGCAGACTCAGCGGTACCGGTGTTGAAAGATTGGTATAGGTTACCACAACGCGCATTCTAACATTGCAGGTTTTATTAATCCATTGTTGCGAAGTGTTCAAACAATAATAAGATTGCTGACCTGTAAAGCAAATTTTCCCCTGACTCAGATTGGTCTCTGCGTTACTGGCATCGTAGGTGAGGTTTAAAAAGCTACAATTCTGATTTGGCGGAAGGTTGTTGTTAAGATTTAAAACGCTCTGCACTTCGTCGAGTCCCCAGTAAGTGTTCTGCGGCCAGCCGGTGAAATTGTAATTTATTCTGAATCCCCCCGGCCTTCCAATTGAATTGCCCATTGGATTGGGAACGGTTGTACATGTAACTCCTTCTGGTATCTGCCCTAAATAAACAAATGCTGATTTTGGGTGAACAACAGGAGATTCCGGATTTTGCGCCTGTACTGCTCCAAAGCCTTGAAATAAAATAGTAGTGCTGCTTAACAAAAAGCAGGTGGCAGAACTAATCCAGAGAACAATTAAACAAATTACTCGTATCATGGCTACTTGACAATTAGTTTACTATATTGGGTAACAGTTTCGCTTTTTATTTCAATCACATATAAGCCTGATGACAACTCCCCTGTAAACATTTCCCCCAGGTTTCCGTCAAAACTTTTTTCTTGTAAGAGTTTTCCTGAAAAGTTATAAATACGGGCTGTAAAGTGATGGTATTCAACGGGGGCCTTAATTCTAACAAAATTACTGCATGGATTTGGATAAAGAGAGCATATGCTATAACACGACACTTGCAAAACCGGAATGAAGTCGCCGTCAAATCCCAGTTTGTCAATTCCAAGGGTTGATGCGGCTGGGTGATTTTTGCTGGTTGAACGTATGGTGATTTTTGCGAAATCAGGCGTGGTATTTTCATCGGTGTAATGAATTGGTACGATAAACTTTGTCCAATCGTAAACATAGTAATCGTATTGTAGAAAGATGTTGAAAGAACCTGTGCCTACAGTATCATCACCATGGAATAGCATTACCGAAACTTTTGCGGTATCCTGAGTATCGGAGTAGTAGGTGTAGTACCCTTCCAGTGTTGTATGTCTCACTGACACGGGAAATAAATCCGTATAAATTTCTCCTTCAATGTTTTCGTTACGTCCTTCGGAAATAACTTCCTGAATGTTGATTCCTGTAGGACTGAGATGCCCGATAGTGTTTTTACTGAAGGGGAGGGGAGGCATTTCTTCAACCGGAAGATAGCTGTATTCATAAAACCAGCCGGTAGGTAAGGTGTTATCCCAAATTTCGAAGTCCCAGTTGGGGATTGGATTACCGGTGTAGAAGCTTTTTAATTCCCCGAAATAGTTCTGAGAGTTTCCGTCGGTGAGTTTAACCCTGAAGAAATACTTTGTATTTATGCTCAGCTCACTCAGGTCATAAGTGATATTGCTTATTCCACTGCCCTGAATTTCACCCATATTGATCAGATGTTCCGTATTTTCATCGGTTCCATAACAGAAAAATGCTGTACAAGATTCATTAACCGACTGTACCTGAGCATTCAAGGTAGCTTTATATTTGCCGACATTGGTAGCATTATTTGTGGCCACGAGTGGAGAACCATCGTAATATTTAATAAAATGCCCGAAATTGCCACCCACAGCACCCAGATGTGTATTGGTAAAGCACACTGAATAAAAGTCAAGGTATGTAATTTCGGAAAAATCGATGCTTTGCCAGGTTTCACCTCCATTGGAAGACTTCAGGATAGTACCGTAGTCGCCTGCTGCAACTAAGTTATTTTCATCAATTACCGATATACAGTTCAGGCGTGGACCAGCTTCTTCCAAAATACACAGCCAGGTAACGCCTCCATCGATGGTTTTCAACACCACTCTGGTGGAGTCGGAACCCCGGGTGCCCCCGGTACAGAAACCAATATTGCCATAAAAAAACAGGCTTGTGAAATCAACAGTCCCGTTAAGGCTGCTTATATTGACATCTGCCCAATTGGTTTTGGTTTCATCGTTATATTTCAAGAAATTGTTGGTACCACAAATGTAAACGGTTTGGTCAGGTGATACTGCCATTGAGATTAATTCGTTGTTACCCCATTCTCCGGCAACATTCCAGCTATTCCCCAGATCGGAAGAATTGAGTACGAATGCAGAATTTCCGTCCAAACCGCCAGCCGCCCAAATACCTGATACATCAGAATAACAAAGTTTGTTGATATCGGCATGGTTTAACGAAATATTGAGTGCAACGGGGAACCAAAGCTTACCTGAATTTTCGGTTTTGTACAAAACTTCGTTCATTCCCCCTGCATATCCGATATGTTCATTGATAAATACAGCACTATTCAGCATTGGATTCATCGGATGGTCTCCGAAATAATCCCATTCAGCACCTCCGTTCGAACTGTAGGTCCAATACAGTATTGAATCATTCGAAGGATTGCCACCAACAATGGAAACCTGAAATGGACTCCAAAAATGAATATCGTTTATACAACGATACCTCGGAACATAATTAACCGACCAGTTCTCGGGAGTTTGAGCCGAAACAGGGTTACATAAAAATGATAAAAACGCAAACAAAACCAAGTAAAGCTTTTTCATATAGTCTTCCCATAAAATGTTCAACAGAATAATAAGGCCAATCGATTATACAAATATAATAAAAATAATACTTAATAATGAAAATATATACTAATAATTTTACTGTTTATAATTTGTAATGAAAAAACTATTTATTCATTGCGAAAAGTTATTCAGCCAATGGCTGAATAATTTGCAAATCTTATTTTTAAAATATCCACACCTGGTTGTAATATGCGGAACAATTGTTTGTGTTGGTAAAAAAAGTTTTCTAAGGATTAGGTATCAAATAAAACATAAATCGAATATCCGAAATATATGTGTTAATTCCGGCGATATTGAATCAAATTTATAAATTTGCATTTTAATGACGGAACCAATGGAAAACCATCCTTCACTTTCGAAACATGTTGTTGAATTTCTTCTGGTAGCAAAAGAATATGTTAGTTTTTCCGAAACACCGCAACATTTCCAACAGTCAAATTACATTGATACCTGCTTAAAACTTTTCTCCATGCTTTATCTGAAAGCCCTGTTTTTACCAGATCCAGATGAAAAGGAAAAACCCGATGAATACGGGCTAGAGTTTGTGAATGCAATGCAATACGAGCGGATAAAGGCGAACTTTGAGCAACAGTTGGGCGAAGCTGATGCGATTGTTCCATTTAGGGATGCGGGCATGATAAATACTGACGATTATGTGAATACAAGTATTTCGGAGCTTTTGGCAGATGTATATCAGGATGTAGCCAATTTTGTGGAGGCATTCCGCATAGGTGAGCCACAACTCATGGATGAAGCCCGGGTAAAATGCAGCCTGAACTTCAAGTTGTTCTGGGGTCCCAGGCTGATTGTGGTTCTTGATCAACTTCACCGGTTTAAGTATATAGAAAACAATAACAATTGAAAGTATGTTGTTTGAATCCAGCATTAGCCCCGAAGCGGTTCAGGCACTACCCGAGCTCAAGTTTGAAGGAGATATAATAGTTGTTGATACACTTCAACAACTGAAGAAACTTGTCCCCGAACTCATTCTCGAAAATACCTGGGGCTTTGATACGGAAACAAAACCCAATTTTCTGAAAGGGAATCCGAACCCAAATACAGTGTCGCTGCTTCAGTTGAGCGGTGCTGGTAAAACCTACCTTTTCCGGTTAAAAAAAATTGGTCTTCCCGATATAATCAAGCATATCCTTAGTTCGCCAAAGATTGTAAAAGCAGGAGTTGCTGTAAGGGATGATATCAATGCTTTAAAAAAAATAAAAACCTTTAGCCCAGAGGGTTTTACCGAGCTTCAGACGGAAGCACACAAGTTCGGTATTACCGATATATCGTTGCGTAATTTGGCTGCCATTGTTTTAGGTATGCGAATAAGCAAAGCCCAGCAATTGAGCAACTGGGAAAATGAACAACTCAGCGAAAAGCAGATATATTATGCTGCTATCGATGCCTGGGTGTGCCGGCAAATATTTTTAAAATTTCAAGCAAGCATTCATGATAGAGAAAACAGTTAATTACAGGGTTATTTACGGTGATACTGATGCAATGGGCCTTGTGTATTATGCCAACTATCTCCGTTTCTACGAAATTGGCCGAAGCGAATATATGCGAAGCCTTGGCTTTCCGTATATGAATCTTTCGGCAAGCGGTATTGAGTGTCCTGCAGTTGAGGTCAGAATGAAATATCACAGCAGCGCTCACTTCGACGATTTGCTCACCATTACAACAAGCCTGAAGGAAATTCCAAAATCAACCATGGTGTTTGTTCAGAAAGTTTTCAGAGAAAATCAATTGCTTAATGAAGCCGAAATACAGCTTTGCTTTTTGAATATGCTAACGCATAAACCGGTACGCTGTCCGGGTGTGCTTCGTGATTATTTTAAAAATATGGGATATTAACACAAAAACTGCATAATAATATTATAAAGAAACCGTTACATCACTTTGACCCTGTAATAATGAAAATAAAATTCCTTCTGTTCCTGATTCTGGCTTTTGTTTCAATGCTTGGCTACTCGCAGAAATATACAATTTCCGGTTATGTTGAAGATAAAAGCTCGGGTGAAAAACTCTACAGTGCCAATGTGTACGATATGCGAACAAAAGCGGGTGCAATTACAAACGAATATGGTTTTTTCAGTCTTACACTGAAAAAAGATTCTGTAGATCTGGTAGTCTCGTTTGTGGGTTTTACCTCATATAGCTTCAGGTTTTATCTGGATAGGGATATTCAGCTGAACATTAAGCTTGATCCTGTTATTCAGCTGGCAGAGGTGGTAATTACCGATAAAAAAGCCGATCAGGTGGTTAAAGATGTTCAGATGAGTGTTATAGAAATGCCGGTGAACCAGATAAAAACCCTTCCGGTATTTATGGGTGAGGCTGATGTGATGAAAACCCTCCAGCTCATGCCGGGAGTTCAGTCGGGTAGCGAGGGTACGAGCGGTTTGTATGTGAGGGGAGGCGGCCCCGATCAGAACCTGGTATTGCTCGATGGGGTTCCTGTATATAATGCAGATCACCTGTTCGGATTCTTTTCGGTGTTTAATCCGGATGCCATTTCGAATGTAACACTGATTAAGGGCGGCTTCCCAGCTCCCTATGGCGGAAGGCTTTCCTCGGTTGTAGATATACGTCTTAAGGAGGGAAATCTGAGAAAATTCTCTGGAGAAGCCTCCATCGGAACTGTAGCATCGAAATTCGTTGTCGAAGGTCCGATTATTAAAGACAGAACTTCGTTTATTATAAGTGGCCGGCGCACCTATATCGATGTGCTGGCAGCACCGGTTATTGGTGCCATCAACAGAGCAGCTGGTGGATCCTCAAAACTGAGAGCAGGATATTATTTCTATGACGGAAACATTAAGCTCAATCATAAATTTTCAGATAAAGACAGGTTGTTTGTGAGTGCTTACATGGGTCGCGATAAAGCCTATGTACGCAACGAGAACGACTATATTTATCTCGATACAATAAATACTTCTTACGACGATAATGGTTTGTACTGGGGAAACATTACCACTGCCGTACGTTGGAACCATGTTTTCAATAAAAAATTATTCGGCAATGCAACTGCGGTTTTTTCTGATTATAAGTTCGATACCTATATACATTACAGGGAAGAGCGTGGAAACCAGACAATAGGAAACTATGAGTACGATTATTTCTCAGGCATTACCGACTGGGGCGGGAAACTCGATTTTAATTATTACCCCTCACCCAAACATGAAATACGTTTCGGTGCCAACTATCTCTACCACACATTCAAACCAGGGGTATCGACCTTCAGGCAAAGTGCCGATTCTTCTGCAGCAATCAATCTTACATTCGGCAACAGACCCATTTATGCAAATGAGTATTACGCTTACGTTGACGATAATATTACGGTTACAGCGCGACTGAAAGCTGACCTTGGAGTGCATTATTCCGGGTTTTTCCTGAAGAATAAGTGGTATCAGTCGTGGCAACCACGCGTTTCGATGCGGTATCTGATTAATGAAAATATTTCGCTGAAAGCAGCTTTTACACAAATGGATCAGTATATTCACCTGCTTACAAACAGTACTGTTGGCTTACCTACCGATTTGTGGTTACCTTCTACCGACAGTATTCATCCACAGAGGAGTTATCAGGGAGCCGTAGGTATTGCCTATAATTTCAGAGATATCTGGGATTTTACCATTGAAGGTTTCTACAAAACTATGGATAACCTGATTGAATATAAAGAAGGAGCCAGTTTTTTCGATATTGGTGAAAAATGGGAGTCAAAGTTGGAAATCGGCAGGGGGTGGTCGTATGGTGTGGAATTTCTGGCAAGGAAAAATATTGGAAAACTCACAGGCTGGATTGGTTACACCCTCGCATGGTCGTGGAGGCAGTTCGATAATCTGAATTTTGGAGAACCCTTTCCGTATAAATACGACAGACGTCATGATGTTTCGGTTGTGGTGATGTATCAGTTGAACGAAAACATCGACTTTGGAGCAACCTGGGTTTATGGCACCGGTAACGCCATAACGCTGGCAGTTGCCCAATACGAAGACCTTAATTCCGGCCTTTCGAATTACTATTTCTACGGGGACCCAGTGGAGCATTACAACGGAAGAAACTCATACCGGTCGCCTGCCTATCACCGCCTCGACCTGAGTGCAAATTTTCATAAAAAGATTAAAATCGGGGAGCGTACATGGAGTGTAGGTCTGTACAACGCATACAGCCGTCAGAATCCGTTTTATTTGTATTTTGGTTATAACAACTTTGGGCAGCGGGTATTGAAACAGGTAAGCCTATTTCCTGTGATACCTTCCGTTCGGTATTCACTTAAATTCTAACTGCGCTATGAAAAAAGCAATATTATTTTTCGGTATGTTTTTGCTGCTGTTTTCGATAGCATGCGAAAAAATTATTGAAATAGATCTTGAAGCAACAGAACCCAGGCTGGTTATCAATGCTATTATTTGCCCTGATTCCGCAGTTACCGTGTGTATCTCCAGAAGCATGCATATCCTCGATAATCATAATATCGTTAGAATTACCAATGCAACAGTGAAGCTTTTCGATAATGGAATAGAGCTGGCCCAGCTCCAGCATCAGGGCAATGGTATATACACTTCGCCATTGTATCCTGTGGCAGGTCGCACATATACGGTAATTGCATCGGCTCCCGATTTCGAGGAAGTAACTGCTGTTTGCCCCATTCCGATTGCCACAGGGATTGTCCAGATTGATACAGCCATTCTTAAAGATGAATACGATTATCCTTTTCTGAACCTGCAGGTACACTTCAACGACCCTGAATCTGTGGAGAATTATTACATGTTGCAGGCATATCAAAAATACGCGTATGAGGAATACGATCCTTACGGTTTTGTTGTAGATACGCTGTATCAGAACGAAGATACGGTAATTGTTGACACAACATGGGGAATCTACACCACGCGCCTTGCATATGAGCCTTTATACCTGAATTCCTCCGATCTGATCGCAGAGGAAGTGAGCACAGGTACAAACGCAATTGTATTCTCCGATGCTCTCATCGATGGAAAACCCTATAGTTTTAAGGCCTATGCTTACGTGTACGTTTATACAACAGACGATGAGATTACCATGTATCTTTACCTGAAGAGCATTTCCAAAGACCTTTATTTGTATTATAAAACCCTTGCAGCACATTATAACGCTTCGGGTGACCCATTTGCCGAGCCTGTGTTTGTGTATTCCAATGTCGAAAATGGCATGGGTGTGCTGGGTGGTTACAGTTATGCCATCGATTCCATAAAGCTTAACCCGGAAGATTTTCAGGGGGGCTGGTATTATATGGAAAAATAATAAATTGACCGCTTCCTTCTTTAATGTTTAGTGTTTTAAAAGCGGATTAGAATTACTACATTTGTTTCAAACAATCGAAACATGTTTACTCCTGATGATGTAGTCACACTGAGAAAGCGCGGAATTCAACCTGATGAAGCCTATAATCAAATAGAAATGCTGCGGAAAGGGACACAGTTTATCGAACTGCAAGCTCCTGCAACCGAAGGCAATGGAATTTTAGCACTTGCTAATGAAACTGAAAGATTCTGCCGGATATTTGATGCGCAAAGAAACAGAATAGCCATGGTACGTTTTGTTCCTGCTTCGGGTGCTGCAAGCAGAATGTTTAAACGTTTAATTGATGTAGCTTCGAAAACAAACCTGCCGGCTGATGATTTTCATGGAATATTGGCAGACATGGAGTTTTATTCGGTGGGGAACACACTGCGCAATATTAATCGTTTTGCCTTTGCCAGACAATTGGCTCATTTGTTGGGGGTGAAATACCCCATTGAAGTAAACGAAAAGAACTTCAGGCAGATTGCTGCAGCAATTATTCAGGATAGGGGACTGAATTACATGAATTTACCCAAAGGTCTGCTTTTATTTCATGAATATGAAGGTTTCTGCAGGACGGCTTTTGAGGAGCATATTTCCGAAGGGCTTCAATATGCAGTTGGAAAGTGTAATTGTCTCAATCAGCATTTCACGGTTTCACCTGAACATTTGAATGCTTTTACAAAGCTTAAAGACAGGGTTGTTGCAAGCTATGAAAAGTCTGTTGAACTACAAATTGAATTCTCGCAACAGTTGCCATCCACCGATACACTAGCAGTTGATGAGGATGGTCATCCATTTCGTAATGCAGATGGTAGCCTTCTATTCCGCCCCGGTGGGCATGGTGCATTAATCGAAAACCTGAATACCCTTGACGCAGAGCTTGTTTTTATTAAAAATATCGACAATATAGTTCCGGATTATCTGAAACCCGAAACGATTACGTACAAAAAGTTAATTGCCGGCGTTCTTTTGGAAATAAAAGACACAATATTTACATTCCTGAAAAAACTGGATCAAAACACAATCAATCAGGCAGAGATCGATGTAATGATGGATTATGCCAGGAATGTTTTAAACATTGTTACAGCGGAAAAGAGAGATGTTTATCTGGATTCTGTGGCTTTTCTACGAAAAAAACTTAATCGACCCATCAGGGTGTGCGGAATGGTTAAAAATACCGGTGAGCCGGGTGGAGGACCTTTCTGGGTTAAGCATTCTGATGGAAGCAAAAGTCTGCAGATAGTTGAAAAAGCCCAGATCAATCTGAGTATATCCGATCAAAGAATGGCATTTGACGCATCTACCCATTTTAATCCGGTGGATTTAGTCTGCTGGATTACCGATTATAACGGAAAAAAATTCGACCTGCTCCAATTTCGCGATAACAACACTTTTTTTGTTGCATCGAAAACCCATAATGCACGGGCGTTATCGGCTCTTGAGCTGCCGGGCCTATGGAATGGGGCAATGGCCGACTGGATTACGCTATTTGTTGAAGTGCCTTTAATTACTTTTAACCCTGTGAAAGAGGTAAACGATTTACTGCGCAGTGAACATCAGCCTGTGCAATAATTATTTTAAAGCATGAGCCGAAAAAAAATACCCCTTTTTGTTTGGATACTTACAGCAATGCTTGCCGGAATTGCTTTTGGCGTTATTGCTACCCTTACCGATGCAACTCAGTTTACAGCATTTTATGTTAAACCATGGGGAGTGATTTTTATTAACCTGTTGAAAATGGTTGCCATGCCTCTCATTTTTTTCTCTCTGGTAAAAGGAATATCCGATTTAAAGAATATAAGCAGTTTGTCGAAAATGGGACTGAAGACAATGTTGCTTTATTTGTGCACTACATTGTTAGCAGTTGGTATTGGTCTTGTACTTGTAAATGCAATCAAGCCAGGAGAGTCGTTCCCCGGAGACAATGTTCGATTGCTTGAAACGCGTTTTGAACAGACTATAAGCAATAAGCAACAATCTGCAGGAACCTTTCAGGAACAAGGCCCCCTTCAGTTTGTGGTTGATATTGTTCCTGAGAATATTGTTACCGCCGCATCCGACAATAAGCTAATGCTGCAAATGATTTTCGTCTCAATGCTTATTGGAATAGCCATGATTAGCTTGCCGGAGCAAAAAACTGTGGCTTTTAAAAAGCTTGTTGATTCTCTTAATGACATTGTTCTGAAAATAATCGATATGATTATGTATACTGCGCCTTTCGGTGTTTTTGCATTAATGGCGTCAGTAATTACCGATATAGCACAGGGTGATATCACTCAAACAGGCGGTTTGTTTACATCGTTGTCGATGTATGCTCTTGCGGTTGTAACCGGAATGGTACTATTACTGTTCGTAGTATACCCTGTTTTAATTAAAGTGTTTGCAGGAATATCGCCTTTGCGTTTTATGAAAGGCGTTTTCCCTGCCCAGCTGGTTGCATTTAGTACCAGCAGCAGTGCAGCAACCTTACCCGTTACTAAAAAATGTGCTGAAGAAAACCTGAAAGTCAACAAAGAGGTAACGAGTTTTGTGCTTCCCCTGGGGGCAACCGTTAATATGGACGGAACAAGCCTTTACCAGGCTGTTGCAGCAGTATTTATTGCTCAGGCCTATGGTATCGATTTGAGTATTACTCAGCAATTGACCATTCTGTTAACCGCCACTCTGGCTTCTATCGGGTCGGCAGCTGTTCCCGGGGCAGGTATGGTTATGCTTGCAGTGATATTGGGATCAATTCACGTACCTATCGAGGGAATTGCATTGATTTTTGCCATCGATCGTCCACTTGATATGCTTCGAACAACAGTTAACATAACAGGAGATAGCCTTGTGGCATGCATTGTGAACAGAAAGTACAAAGTTGTAAAGCTTAATTCGGCTTAGGAGACAAGAGCGATTCGATTATAGATTGTTTTTAAGGACTGATTTGTTGAATATAGGTGAGTAATAATAATACCTTAAATATATGGAAAACAATGTGATTATTATTAATGAAAATTGTCGGTTATGTAAATCATGTGTTGAGGTTTGTCCGAACCAGATTTTTGCCCTGAATGAAAATCATGTAGTTGTTAAACCGGAGCGTACTCATCTATGCTTTGCATGCGGACATTGTATGGCAGTTTGTGCTCACAATGCTGTTGTGGTAGAAGGTTTAAACTTGGAGCGCGATTTTTTTGATTTACCGAGTGCTACCAATAGTAGCGAAGCGTTTCGATGCTTACTGCAAACACGGAGGTCGGTACGGGTATTCAAGAATACCCCGGTTCCTGAAGAGATGTTGCAAATGATTGCAGAAGCAGTAAGCTTTTCGCCTCCCAGCTTCCCGCCGGTGAAGACAGAGCTGGTGATTATCAACGGCAGGGAAAAATTAGAGGCAGCGCTTCCGCAAATGGTTGCGATGTACGAAAAAATGGTGAAAGGGCTTTCCAACCCCATTGCGAAAACATTTATAAAAAAAAGTATGGGTCATGAGAAGTATAAGATAGTCAAAAATCACCTCCTCCCATTACTGAGTGTAAAACTACCCTATATGCTTGCCGGCACAGAAGATTCAATATTCAGGGGGGCTCCTGCTTGTATGCTTTTTCATGCTGACAGGGAGGCTGACAATGCAGTTCCCGATATTTACATAGCTGTTGGCTTTGCCATTCTTGCGGCACATTCTCTTGGGCTGGGAGCAACTGTAGTCGATTTGATAGCACCCGCAGTTGAACGCACCCCTGCACTGAGAGCATTGTTTTCGATACCCGAAGGCAACAAGGTTGTTGCAGCAGTTATTCTCGGGCACCCGAAATACCGCTTTAAAAAAGGTATAAAAAGACAACTGAAAAGCGTTGTTTACATGTAGAAAAAATATTAAAATTGCAACTCAAACCTTAATTGCCGGATGAAACAGATAATACGCCTTGCTTACTATAATAAGAGCGAATGGAATTATCTGCTCGATATTATCGACGACAGATGCAGTCTGCCGGAATCATGGGAAGCATGGTTTGAAAGTCATAAAAATATGAAGAGGGATATTGTTGCCGGGGGAAATAAGGTTAGGGAGATTAAAATTGTTGTAGATGAATTGATTGAATACTGCGAATTGCGGCAACTTAAAATCGATACCAAGGCAATCAATCAGTTTGTGAAAAACTATTAAGCTGTCCCGAAAATAGATCTTGAAAAAAAGAGGCTGATGCGTTTTCGCATCAGCCTCTTTAGTATTAAAAATAAAAATGTAAAACGCAGAAGTATAACCCTTAACTGACTTGCAAAGCAAGGTTAAGGAGCTATACTAAATTTTTCAGAAATCAGATTATTTCTTCAGCAGATCTCTGATTTCGGTAAGTAATTCTTGTTCTTTCGATGGAGCCGGTGGAGCAGCAGGAGCTTCTTCCTTTTTCTTCTTCATGCTGTTCATTCCTTTTATCATCAGGAAAATAACAAAAGCAATGATGATGAAGTCGATGACTACCTGAACAAAATTGCCGTAATTTAACGTAACCGCAGCTTTTTCGGCTGTTGCTTCGCTAATAGTAACCTTGAGGTCGGTGAAGTTGACGCCACCCAATAAATAACCAATGGGCGGCATAATTACGTCGTTAACCAGTGAGCTCACTATTTTACCAAATGCCCCACCGATGATGATACCGACAGCCATGTCGATAACATTGCCACGCATGGCAAAATCTTTGAATTCTTTTACGATTCCCATGATTAAGTTTTTAAGTTATTACTAGAACTTATACGTAAATCCAATACCCAGTATTTCCTTGAATTGCAGTCTCGGGCCCCCTGGACCATCAGTTGCATTAATTACTCCGTCGTCGTTACGGTCAACGGCAATGATAATATCGTCGTCGTACATGAGCTGGGTGGTAATTGTGGCCGAAATGAATTTGTTCACCTTGAATGAGAAAATGTTTTCCCAGTTTACATCAATATTCTGAGGATTGTGCAGATAGTTCGAGAATAAGTCGAGTTTCGATAATACGGTTACATTTTTTTCTTTGAAAAATGAATGGGTATAAACAACTCTGATATAGCCCCCGAATTCACTTCTCACTTTCTTACCAGGGGTAGTGAGCAAGCCATCTGTGTAAATAGCAGGTGTCACCCCAAAAGCTCCGGCATTGGCAAAGTCTTCGTCGAGAACAAAGGTTGTTTTCGATGTAAAAGGTGCAATAAAGGCAGTGAAGTCGGCGCATGGCTTAAAATCCATCCCGATGGCTCCAATCAGATAGGCAGGGGCCATTAGCTTCGAAATAGCAACAGAATCATTCGGGTAGTTGTAGCCATTTGTCATTTGGGTTTTAAAATTCAAAATAGCGGCATAATACCACGATTTCGATGCTTGTCTTCCGTATTTTGATGAAAAGTCAATTTTATCGTCGGTTTTTATAAAACTGCTGTTTTTGCCTTGTTTCAATATCCCATAGCCCACATCGAGCATATTGTCCCATGACGATTTGCCTTTGTGATAGGTGGCAAAAGCACTGAACAGTCCGTTGATGCCCAACGAATTCTGACCGCCGGCAGCCCAATTGACAAACGAAGCCTGAGCCAAGTTGATGCTTAGAACTCCTCCGGTTTTCCACCCATCATCAGTGGTAGTATTTGCATTGCGCAAGGTTTTTTCTCCATCGGTAACCTGAGCGATAACCAGATTAAAATTAAGCACAACCAACAAAATTAGTAGTAGTTTTCTTTTCATTTTTTTAAACTATTAAAGTTAACCAGTATACTTTTTATGTAATTTAAGATTACTATTACAAATATAAAAATGGTTTTTGTACTACAAAATTATAAATTATAATTGTTTTGTCAGCGTTGTGCTTCAGCAGATAGTGTAGCCTATGATACCGATATGTTTTACATACTACTAATTTTTAGAAGGATAATTCTTATACCGGATTGCAATCAGTACGTTAAAACAATTCGGAAAAACCTATAACAATGAATGCCTGAGCCATAACATAAGTTATCATAAAGTATACTCCTGCAAAGCGTTTTGGCTTTCTGAAATTATGGAGGGCCAAAATAGAATCGGAAATAATAAAAAAGATGCTGCCGGTAAAAACAAAGCCGGTGGTATAACTACAATTGAAAATGAACAACAACATTGAAAGAAAAGACATTCCCAATAAGAAAAACATATAAACAATTACCGGTATTTTTAATTTTCCCAATCCCTTTTTAAGCAAATTGAAAATACAAATGCCTATTACAAAATAAATAATTACTGACGTAAATGCTATCGCAGGAATTTTGTGAAACACTATTAACCATTGTAAAATGCCATATATATAAAGCCCATGTGCTATTAAAAAAGCAATCAATCCGAAAAGGAAGCATTTGTTGTTTTTAGGCCATAGTAAAAAAATGTCTCCTCCAAAAGAAAACCCAAGCGCAGCAATGATTATAGGGCTGAAATTATGGGTAATAAAGGTATATAGTAAAGCCATCACTGGCATGATAAAGGGTTTGGTTACATATCGCAGCTTTTGCCAATCGGTTGCCTCTGCTGTAATTATGCCAATAAATGCAATTGCAAGCAGAATTATCAGAAAAACGATGTTCATATATTGCAATTTGAATACTCTAAGATAAATAAAATTTTGATAAAGAAACCCGATGAGCTGTAAGATTTGTTAAAATCATAAAAAAAGCAGCAATAACAAAGCCTTGCTGCTTTTAGGTCGGGGTGAGAAGACTCGAACTTCCGGCCTCTACGTCCCGAACGTAGCGCGCTACCAACTGCGCCACACCCCGAAATTCAAGCTGCAAAATTAGTATTTTTTCGATACAGATAATTATGCATGAAATAAAATTCATTGGTCAATTTTATTAATTAAAAACTAAGCCGAAAATCATTTCTTGAAAACATAATAAATTAGTAATTTTAAAACAGATTTTTACCCTCCAAAAATGCCCTTAATATGAGCAGATCAAATAAAAAAACTACCGGAAAGCAGCGCAGCAACGGAACATCTGCACAGGAAATCGGGTGGAGCCGTAAGATGGAATCGGTGTTGTTGGCGAATTCGGACCTTACTTTTGTTATTGATAAAAACGGGGTTTTTAAGGAGCTTCACTATTCCGATCCATCACTTCTTTATGTGCAGCCGGATAATATCATCGGGATGAAAGTTGACCAATTGTTGCCGGGAGATGTTGCTGAAATAACAATGCATAAGATAGGTCGTGTGATTGAAACTGATAAAAAGGAACAATATGTATATGCCCTGGGTGGGCATACTTTTCGATCCACAATTACCAAAATTGACGATGACACAGTAATTGCACTGATTAATAATATTGAGGAAGAGATTGGCCTTCGCGAGAACCTGAATTTAACCAAACAGAATTACCGAAAGCTGATTGAAAACATGCCGTTGGGAATTGTGATATGCAGAATGATATATGATGACAATAACAAATGCATCGATTTTAATGTTGTGTCGGTAAACAAGGAATTCATTATTATAACCAACGAAACCGATATAGTTGGTAAACAACTTAGCAATGTGTTTTCGGAGATTGAATCACAGTGGTTTGCGTTGTGCCTCAAAGCGGCAAATTCGGGCAAGGCTGTCAGTCACGAAAGCTATGACCCGTGGATGGATAAATGGATTTCAATGACAGGTTACCCAACCGGGCAGGAAGAGTTTGTGATGGTTATGACTGATTTGGGGAAATCGGTGGAACAGCGGTATCTGATACGAAAAAATGAGGAGCGATACAGTTTTGCATTAAAGAATTCCAAAGCTTTTGTGTGGGAATGGAACCGGCAAATGGAAATGAGCTATTTTTCGGAAAGCCTTTTTAGTATTTTGGGATATGTTAAAACCGACCTGCCACGTACCTTCAGATCGGTTCTTGATATGCTGCATCCTGATGATGTTGGTACCCTGAAGAACGTTTTTGCTGAACTTCATAATAGGGTAAATGATCAGTTCAGTGTGCAGCTGCGTTTCAGAAAGAAGAACGGAGAATATGTCTGGCTCGAAACTCAGGGTAAGGTTGCCGAGTTTGAAGCAAACGATCTGCCTTACCGGATAATTGGAAGTTGCCTTGACATTACCTCCATTAAAGCAAAAGAAATCAGGCTTCAGATTAGCGAAACTATTTTCAAAAGCATTTTCAATAATTCTCCGATTGGTATCGGATTGTTCGATCTGGCCGGAAACCTTATTCTTGCAAATGAAGCAGCTATTAAAATATTTAAAATAACCGAGAATCCGGAAGCTAAAAAACTAAATATTTTTACCGGTAATATCATTCCTGCTGAATACCTGAATCAGGTGAAAAATCTGAAACCAGTTGATTTTTCTGCTTGGTTTCGCACCGAAAAGTTGTTGTTGCAAGGTATTGAGATAACAGAGAAAAAACGGGTTTTCCTGCATTGCCGGTTTACGCCATACAACATTAATCTAGAATCGAATAATGTTGACAGATTACTGCTTCAGGTAACTGATAACACATATGAGAAACAACACGAACGGGAACTGCTGATATCTAAAAAATATCATGAAAATGCCATGGAGATTGCCCGGCTTGCTTTTTGGAGCTATTTCTTCGATGAAAAGAAACTAAATATTTCTTCGGAATTTATGCACATCTTCGAATTATCCAACAGCAATGATATTGAGAATATAGAGATTATGAAAAGAATAATCTCACCGGATGATTGGGAGTTTTTAGTTCAGTTTTATAATGATGTGGTTTCGCAAAGTATTGAAAAAGAAGCTGAATACGAATTCATTATTGTTACGCAGTCAGGAGAAAAACATGTTTTTTCGAAAGTCGCAGTTATTTACGAGAAGGGCAATAAACCCATTGGTATTTTCGGAGTACTACAAGATATCACGGAACGTAAAAAATATGAAATAGAGCTGAAGAAAGCCAAAGAAAGTGCTGAAGAAAGCGATCGCCTGAAAACCGCGTTTCTGGCAAATATGAGTCATGAAATCAGAACCCCCTTGAATTCGATTGTAGGGTTTTCGAGTTTGCTGGCAAACGATATGTTCGATAATGCTGAACGTACGGAGTTCGCAAAACGCATTGAATTTAACAGCAATCAGTTGCTGAAACTTATTTCAGATATTATTGATATCGCCAAGATAGAATCCGGTTCTCTCACAGTAATCTGGGAACCCGTTTTACTGCTGGAGTTACTGCAAAATGTTTATCATGCCAATAAAATTAACTGCCCAGAGAATGTTAGTTTTTTTGTCGACTTTAAGGGAATTGAACCTGATTTGCAGGTGCAGACCGATTTGGTGAAATTTACCCAGATAATTACAAACCTGCTGAGCAATGCTTTTAAATTTACAGAGAAAGGTAAAATTGAATTTAGTGCAACGATTTTAAATAATAATATCCGTATTAATATTTGCGATACAGGAATTGGAATCAGGCAGGAAGAGCTTGACATGATTTTCGACCGATTTTATCAGGCCAATCATTTTAAAACGGGAACCGGTCTGGGACTGTCGATATGCAAAACACTTACCGAAGCAATGGGTGGTACTATCGAAGTTACGTCAACCTTGCATGAAGGTAGTAGGTTTACGGTAAATCTGCCTCTTAAAATCTCATGATGAAAAAAACGATTTTTGCTGTAATTTTAAGTATTGTTATATTCTCGCAATATGTAGCAGCACAAGGCGCCTATAATGGCGTTGTGGTTGTCTGCGACATCGACGATACGTATAAAATAACAAATACGACATCGAAGTTTAGCTCGGTGATTAACGCCTTGTTTTCTTCCCGTACTTTCGGGGGTATGAATGAGCTACTTTTAGGAATGAATGCACGGGGTGCACAAATTTATTTTCTTTCCAACTCGCCTAAAGTTTTAAAACGAAGAATCATTAAGTTACTCAAGGAAAATCAGATTGAATTCGGTGGATTATTTTTGCGAAAAACGGGAGAAGATGGCATCAGTCATAAAATTACTGTACTCACATCAATGATTGATACATGTTCCCGACAAAGTTTTATCCTGATTGGGGATGACAGTGAGAATGACCCTTTAATTTACGATTCCATAAAGCACTTGTACCCCGAAAATATTGAGGCAATTTATATTCATCATATTAAAGGGAAAAATCTCCGGACTTTCTACCGCTTTTATTCTGCGGTCGATATTGCTTATTATGAATCAATCGTAGGCAGAATGAATGATGTTGGTACGGAAAAGATACTCGACGCCGTAATGGCATCTGAACTACACAGTGTTTTTCCCGATTATATTGTTTTCGACGAAAAGTTGATTCTCAGTGATGTTGCAGGCTGTTTCGATCGACACTGTCTGAGCAAAAACAAAACTATTGAATGGTTAATAGATTGTTGGTATAAACAGTAGGTACGAGTTTTGTATTATGTTAATTTTTGTAATTTTGAACCGCAAAACAACGTATCATGAAAAAACTGTTAGTCGTTATTGTATGTGCAATTCTTTCTTTGCCGGTTTTTGCTCAGGAAGTTGATATATCCAGCGAAAAGGTACTTATTGATGGTAAAAAGTTTTACCTGCATACCGTTAAGCAGGGGCAGACATTATATGGAATAAGCAAAGCGTATAATGTATCGACAGATGATATCATTCGCATTAATCCTGAATCATCCAATGGTGTGAAAACCGGTCAGATACTCAAAGTGCCTTTTAATGAAGTAAGCAACAATGAACCTGTATCGGGAAACCCGGGGAAAGATAAAGAAACTCATCATGTAAGTAATCCGATTCCCGAAGGAGCAATAACGCATAAAGTTGAGAAGAAAGAAACCATTTACAGTATCTGTAAAAAATATAATTTATCGGTTGAGGCTTTGTATAAAGCCAACCCTTCAATACAGGAGAAAGGCTTGCGGGCTGGAGATGTGCTGGTTATTCCTGAATCGGATTTAATAACCGATGCAACCAAACCGGAACCGGAAGTACAGAAACCGGAACCGGAGAACCCTAAAGATGACAGCATTGGTTTTGTTAATCACATCATTGTAAAAGGAGAAACCTTATCGGCAATTTCGAAAAAATATGGTGTTACTATTGCTGAAATCCTAAAATATAACCCCGGTGTTTCTGCCGATAAAATTAAAGAGGGCGATAAATTGCAAATTCCGCGTAAACCAAACGAACAAGCAGCATTCCCTCCAGAGCAAAGGAATCATAATGGGCAGGGTGGCGACACCCTGAACGCCAAAGATTCGCGATCGATTGAGTATAAAATTAAGAACGAAATCAACATAATCATGATGCTCCCATTCGAAGTGTACGTAAACACAAAGAACTGGTACAATCAGGAACTGGGGAGTAAAGAATATACAGTGTTGCCGGTAACCGAAATGATGCTATCGTATTACGGAGGTTGTCTTATGGCTTTCGATAGTATTAAACAAACCGGACTTAAAGTGAATATGCATGTTTTTGATACCGGATCTGATACTTCATCGCTCGGAAGCCTGGTGAATAAAGATA
>JAGOLH010000117.1 GCA_017994175.1 Bacteroidales bacterium
TGTGAACCTTGTCGGGAACAATGTAGTCGAGAAGCCTTTGGTAATGGGTGATAACAATGGATGCATTATCTTTGTTTTTAAGTTTATTCACACCATTAGCTACTACTCGCAGCGCATCGATATCGAGACCGGAATCTGTTTCGTCGAGTATAGAAAGCATGGGTTGAAGAATAGCCATCTGGAAGATTTCATTTTTCTTTTTTTCACCGCCCGAAAATCCTTCATTTACCGACCTGTTTGTCAGCTTTGTGTCAATTTCTACCAGCTCACTCATTTCGCGCATGTATTTCAGGAAGGCAGCAGAACTAAAGGGCTCCAATCCTAAATACTTGCGCTTTTCGTTTAATGCGATACGCATGAAATTAACCATACTCACTCCGGGTATTTCTACGGGGTACTGAAAGCTGAGAAACATTCCCTCGCGTGCCCTGTCTTCCGGCGAAAGATCGAACAGATTTTTACCTTTATAAATTATTTCACCGGCTGTAACCTCAAACAAATCTCTGCCAGTTAATACTGCAGCCAATGTTGATTTTCCCGATCCATTCGGGCCCATGATTGCATGTATTTCACCGGGTTTAACTTCCAGGTCAAGCCCCTTCAGTATTTCTTTGCCATTTATTCGGGCATGTAAGTTCTTAATGCTTAACATATTTGGGTTGTTTAACGTTGTTTTTAATTTCTTTTTCTAATTTTTTTCGGAGCAGAGAAATTGAATGTTTTACCCCCGGGCTCATTGTATCAGAGTAAGTATCTGTAATCAGCAACAACTCCGGTTTCATTTCCGGGTACATGTTGGATATTTGCATCAGAATTTTAAATGCAATCATTCTTACAGAAGATTGCTTACGGGGCTGTTCCCAAATCGAAAAGCAAATATTTGCAATCTCACCTGCGTTTGAATCATTAATGCCACACATGGCTGCCAAACGCAATAATTCTCTCTGGTAACCGTCGGGGCAGGCATCGGGAATTGCCTTAACCAATTGCGAACGGTGGGGTGCTAATCGTTTATCGCAATTATTAAGAAAGTGACCAAGAATCCATGCGGAACGCCAGGCAAATGGCTGTTCATTGCTCAGGGCAAGTGTAATAGCATCATCCACCTTACTGATTCCCCCATTTAGGTATTCCAACATAAGTTCTTTACTAAATACACTATTTTGCATCAGTTCTTTAAAATTTCGATATGGCATCTGGGTCATCATCCTACGCTACCTTCAAGGCTTATTTGCAGGAGTTTTTGAGCTTCTACGGCAAATTCCATAGGCAACTGGTTTAAAACTTCCCTTACATAACCGTTCACGATAAGACCAATGGCATTTTCGGTATTAATACCCCTTTGATTACAATAGAAAATCTGGTCTTCTCCTATTTTTGAAGTGGTTGCCTCATGTTCAACAATTGCCGTTTCGTTGTCGACAGTGATATAAGGGAAGGTGTGCGCCCCGCATTTGTCGCCCAGCAAAAGGCTGTCACACTGACTGAAATTTCTTGCGTTGGTGGCATTTTTAGCCACTTTCACCAAACCACGATACGAATTCTGGCTGTAACCTGCAGAGATTCCTTTCGAAACAATAAGGCTTTTGGTGTTTTTGCCAAGATGAATCATTTTAGTGCCGGTGTCGGCTTGCTGATAATTATTGGTTACAGCAACGCTATAAAACTCTGAGGATGAATTATCGCCCAAAAGAATGGTGCTGGGGTATTTCCATGTAACAGCAGAACCGGTTTCTACCTGAGCCCAGCTTAAATGGGCATTTTCTCCCTTACAGATACCTCTCTTGGTAACAAAATTGTATATCCCGCCTTTTCCGTTTTTATCTCCGGGATACCAGTTTTGCACAGTCGAATATTTAACATCCGCATTTTTGTGTACTATTATCTCAACTACTGCGGCATGCAGTTGGTTTTCGTCACGGATAGGAGCTGTGCATCCCTCAAGGTACGAAACATATGCACCTTCCTCGGCAACTATTAGTGTTCGTTCAAACTGACCGGTATTGGCTGCGTTGATTCTGAAATAAGTACTTAACTCCATTGGGCAGCGTACTCCCTGGGGTATATAGCAGAAAGACCCATCGCTGAAAACAGCGGAATTCAAAGCAGCAAAGTAATTATCGCTATATGGAACCACGCTACCCAGGTGTTTTTGAACAAGGTCAGGGTGATTTTTCACAGCCTCGCTGAATGAACAAAATATTATTCCTTTTTCGGCAAGAGCTTCCTGAAATGTTGTTTTCACCGAAACCGAATCGAAAACAGCATCAATAGCCACCCCCGAAAGACGTTTTTGTTCATCGAGCGGAATGCCAAGCTTATCAAAGGTTTTTTTTATTTCCGGGTCAACTTCATCGAGGCTTTTTAAGGCTTCCTTTTGTTTTGGGGCCGCATAATAGATAATATCCTGATAGTCGATTTCGGGGATGCTCAGGTTTGCCCAGTGTGGCATTTTCATACTTTGCCATGTGGCAAAAGCTTTCAACCTGAATTTAAGCAGCCATTCAGGTTCTTGCTTGAATTCCGAAATCAAACGAACCGTATTTTCATTCAGACCCTTTGGTATTGTGAAATGATCAACATCCGTTACAAATCCGTATTTGTATTCTCCCGAAGTGACGTCATTCAGCAATTTATCGGTATTTTCTTCCATAGCTAAAAAACAGAAAATAAATTTCACAAAAATAAAAATCAAAACCTGAAGAACAGCGTTTTTTAATCAAACAGTTTCAAACTTGTATTGTTCATTACCGCAGAAAGGTGAAAGCACTAATATTCGGCTATTGCATACCTTCGGGTAATATATCTAACGGGGTACCATGCCGCAAGAAAACCTATGATGAGCACAGTAAAAAATACCACAATAAAATCGCCCGCCTGCATTATTACAGGATAAGCATCAACCACAAAAGAACCTTCTGTGCCGAGTTTAACAACCCCATAATGTTGTTGCAACCAACATATTGCTCCCCCCACAAGTAGTCCAAAAAAAGCTCCTGAAAAGCTTATCAGCATTCCTTCATAAAAAAACACGTTTCTGATTTGTTTATCATTTGCTCCCAAACTTCGCAGGATATTGATATCTTTTTTCTTGTCGATAATAAGCATGGTCAGCGACCCAATAACATTGAATGAGGCAATTATAAGAATAAAACACAGTATTAAAAAAATAACCCATTTTTCCGTTCTCATGACTTTAAACAAAAATTCATGCTGCTCGTTTCGGTCAGCCACAATACATGTCGCACCCAGAAAGTTTCTGATGCTTTCTTTCACGAATACTGTATTTTCAGGGTGTTTCAATTTAATTTCAACCGAGGTTATATCATCATTAAATTCCAGTAATTCGCGTGCAAATGTGATTGGGACTATGAAGTATTTATTATCATACTCCTGTTGTATGGTAAATATCCCGGAGGTATAGATGTTTCGTTTATTAATGAGGCCTTCAGCATCCTGAAAATTACCTTTTAGTTCAGCTGTGCGGCTGGGAATGTTCACTTTTACTGGCAAAGCATTGTCGACTCCAAGGTTTAGTTTATATGCAACTCCCCTTCCGGCAATAGCCATGGGAAATTGGTCGTCGCCAAGGAAGAATTCCCCGTTTTTAACCATGGTGTCGATACCCGTAACTTTACTATAATTAGAATCAACACCTTTTATAGTGGCAATCATCTGTTGCCCGTCGTATTCAAGCAAAGCATTTTCTTCGAGACAGAACGAATACGCTTCAATGTACGTATCATTGTTTAGTTTTTGAATAAAGCCCGGCGATGGAACAAAGGTTTTCGATGTGGCGGATGTAATTTTTATATCAGGATCAAAGGTGGTAAATAGATTTTTTATCAGGCCGTCGAATCCGTTAAATACCGAAAGAATAATAATAAGAGCTGCAGTGCCTACCGCAACGCCTGCAACCGATATCCCCGAAATAATATTTATGGCGTTACGCGATTTTTTCGACAACAGGTACCGTCGTGCTATGTAAAATGAAAAATTCAACTTTTGGGGTTTAACTTATCGTCGATGCGTTGAACGTAGTCCAGTGTGTCGTCGATGTAAAAAATAAGTTCCGGTATACGTTTCATTTGGTTTTTTATTGAGTCGCCAAGTACATGTCGTATGTGTCCATACTGTTTCTTTATTTCATTCAAATCGGCAGCGGCCTGCCCCGATGGGAATATACTCAGATACACTTTGGCAACTCCAAGATCCGGACTCATGCGTACTGCTGTTACGGTGAGCAGTTTCCCGGGCAGCCAGTTTTTCCCTTCTTTCAGCAACAATTCAGCCAGCTCGCATTGAATGAGCCTGCCAACCTGAT
>JAGOLH010000118.1 GCA_017994175.1 Bacteroidales bacterium
GAATATTTTAAAGAAGTGTATGATGAATATATCAAGCGTCGCGATTTTATGGTTGCCCGCCTAAACGAAATGGATGGCGTGTATTGCCCTAAACCCAAGGGAGCCTTTTATACTGTGGTAAAGCTCCCTATCGACGACTCCGACAAATTTGCACAATGGCTGCTCGACAGCTTTGAGTATAAGAAACAAACCGTGATGGTAGCCCCTGCCACAGGATTTTACAACACACCCGGTTTAGGCAAAAATGAAGTTCGTATTGCCTACGTATTGAAAACAGAAGACCTTGCGGATGCCATGGAAACACTTAGTGAAGCATTGAAAGTGTATCCCGGAAAAACAAACTGATCTTCAATCAAATAGATGAAGTCCTTTGCAGTTATAAACCCCTGCAAGGGATTTTTTCATTAAATGATATCGATTAATATACAGAATAACGTATGCATCATCTGGGCGGAAGTGCATACTTTTTCAGTCGTTCGGGTATATTAGCGTAGCTCTGGGTTTTTGACGGGACAATAGTAAGCTGCCCATGTTTTTCAAATATTTTCAAACCTTGGTTATAATTCAGAAAAAAATCAACAAATTCTTCAGCCAATTCCTTTTGGGTTGTCTTCAACGGGATTGTTATCCCGTAAACCATTGCTTCACCTGTCTCTGTTATTTTTTTCTCAGGGCTGTTTCCGGCTACTTCAACCGTAACGGTATTGTAAAGGCTATCAAGCTCACTATTGCTTAGGTTGATTTCATCGGGCAGCTCCAGAAATTTCAATTGATGCTGAATGGCAACTGATTTGTAAAGGAAGATATAGTCGATAGCATCCTTCTCGAGTAGTGCAAGCAAGTCGGTTTCTTTTGGCCGTATCTGATTCAGGTGTAACGATAGCATTTGTTCTGATAACCCTGGCCGGTTGTAATACTTCTCAGCCAGCTTTATGCAAAGCACAGCTCTGGAGCCGCATGGGTCGGAATTCGGGTCGGATCTCCCAAAAATAATATCCGGTTTCATGAGGATATCCATCCAATTTTCAGTGTTGATTTCGGCAGAATACCCCGATTTGTTGGTGTAAACCAAAGCCATTTCGTTGCTTGCAAATGGAATATTCCATGAAGCATGATCCGGAATCAGTATTCTGTCGATTACCTTATAGTCGGCAGAAACAAACACATCGCACGGTTGTTGCAAATCGGCAATACGCCTCGCCCCTGCCTTACTTCCCCAGGCTTCCGTTTCGATGACAACGTCAGAATGAAGGGAAATGAACGAATCAACGATTTCAGCTAAAGGAACACTAACACTTCCGGCATGAATTATCCTGAGTTTACGTTGTTTTTCGGTGCTCTGACATGCAACAATAAATGCAATGATGCAAATACCCAAACAAATATGCCTTAAAAAGACAAAAAAGCACTTATTCATATTTCGTTATGATAAATTTTGCACTTCGATATGGCAATATAAGCCGTAATTTTTACGGCTTATCATTGTAATACTATTTGTACAAACATCGGTACGATGTGTCGCCTTCGACCCGAACTTTAAATTTCACGTCTTTAGGAACAATAAAAGTCTCGAATTTCCTATAGGTTTGCCACTCAGTTTCTCCAGGTAGCAAAACATCCATCTTTCCTGATGTAACAGTCATGTGCTCTATAGAAGAAGTTCCGAAAACATATTCGCCCTTTTCCATGACGCCAATTGTGGCCGGATATTTCTTTGTGTTGAAAGAAATCGATTTCACTTTACCGTCGAAATACTCATTTGTTTTAAACATAATTCTATTATTTTGATTTTAATTATTCCTGATGGTCTTTAATTACTTCTATAAGCTCCGGCAAATCCATTCCCAGGTTTTTCAGGTGTTCAATTTTTGGTACGCCATTTTTTGTCCATCCCCTGCGGTGATATACTGCATCAAGTAACTTTTCGTAACGATCTTCACGATATTTTCGGGTAATGGCGACTTTTTCGGCTGTGGATTTTCCGACCGGGTCTATGCCAATGAGTTCTTTCATTTGTTTATCGTAACGCTCGGCTCTCGATTCGTACTCTTCAACAGTAACGGGTCCGGCCGCCCTATATGGTTGTGCATCATGTTTACGGGTTCCATAACCGCGACGCAGATTGAAAATACGCTGGAAGTTATATACCCGTTCCGACTGACGTATTAACTCGTGCTTATCGATGCTCAATCCGGTAACGGAGTTGAAAATGGTAACATAGTTATCGACATGCTCTGGAACCTTGGCTGGTTCATCAGCAGTTTTATTGCTTTCGGGTTCTACGTCGTTCCATGGCAATTTACAAAAGCCGGCCAGTCCGAACCAGGTGCGGAACATCGGGAAATAGTGAAGTGCTTCAGCTTTGTTTTCGAAGGTCGGGATTTGATTGTTTACCATATCCATAAAGATCAGCCATGCTTCATCGTGTTGCGGCCCTTTGTTGGTCATAGCGTAACCACCCTGCTGTGCCAATGATTCTTTCGATACATACTGTGAGTATTCAAGGCCTTTATTTTCCATACCGATATCCTGAAGGAACTGAGGGTCACCCCATCCATTATCAGCGAACAATTGCTTCATCTTCCGCACCCCTTGCCCGGCCACCACTCCAAATCCCTCCCCGCGTGCCAATTGGTGTAACAATTCCATTGCAGCATCTGCATTCCCAAAATTTAACTCGAGCCCCCCGGTTCTTTCTTTGTTGATAATACCATTCTCATAGCACTCCATTACAAAACCGAGAATTGTTCCCCATGTAATTGTGCAAATACCATAGGTGTCGCAATAAAAATTAGCTTCTATGGTGAAATCGGGACTAAAAATTCCCGCACAACTTCCGAGCGATGCAGCTGTTTCATATTCGGGTCCATCAACGGTCACTCTCTGACTTTTGTAAGGACCAGTTTGGAGTTCATAGTTATCTACACTTTTAGCACACGACATATTACAGCCAATCCAGCATCCATCAGGCATGTTTTGGGTAAACAGGCTTTTATAAATCTCGCTGTGGACATTTCCTGCATCAGGGTGAGATCCAAATTTAAAATTGTGAGTCGGGAACAAATCGTAATCATTCATAATATTGGTAAGATGAGCTGTACCAATTTTGCGCATCTGGCATTGCGTATCGTCGAAATCTTTCATTTCCTTATTGAACCTTTTTCCACGTTCTGCAATAGCCGGCAAATCAACAACATTATTCAAATTACCTTTTATGCCTTTAACTTTTGCGACGAGGGCTTTTATTCTCTTATCACGAAAAACAGTGCCAATCCCTCCTCTTCCTGCCTGTTTGAGCCGGGCAACCTTACGGCGTGGATCCCAGAATGTAAAATTCAGCATCCCTATCAATGAATGGTCGGCTGCAGTACCGGCCGATACCACGGCAACATTAATTTTATCTTTTTCGTCGTTAGCAAACATTTCGGTAAGCTGTTCCCCCAAAATATGGCTGTCAATAGCTTCAAGCGGGGCTTCAAAAATTTGAACGGTTTCGGTTTCTTCGTCGATGTATACGATTACCTCTTTATCGGCTTTGCCATGCAGCTCGATAGCATCGAAGCCACAAAATTTCAGAAACGGACCGAAATAACCACCTACATTGCTGTCCATAATCGAATCGGTTTGAGGCGAAATGCTTACCACAATCGATTTTCCAGCACCGGAGTATTGAGTAATACCACAGCAGGGTCCCCCAGAGATTACGACTTCGTTTTCGGGGTCGTTCCATTTGGTAGATGGCTTTGTGGCTTCCCAAAGCAGTTTCAAACCAAAACCTTTGCCACCGATAAATTTTTCTTTCATCAACTTGGTAACCGGCTTTTCATTTATTTCTCCGGTGCCTACATTCACATATAATGTGCGGTTGTTATAGCCCTTTTCTATCGGTGCCCATTGGTATTTGTATTCTGAAATTTTCTTATGGTTTCTTTTTAAATCATCAATATTCATAAATTTGTTTTTTTAATGCATCATTTTACAAAATTAAAAAAAATATCCAATTGGTTTGAGCTAAAAACATGATTTATATCAAATTGCAAATTCACGCAACTCGCTTACTGCAAGTTATTCACAAACCTTAAGTCACAAAAACAGTATGTAAAACCGTTCTATTGCTCCATTTCATTGGGCTTGCATCGTACTAAAAGTCATCCGTTTTGAATTGTTGTTCAGTGTTGAATTTGGCAGATACCATACATATTATGTCGCAAAACATTTGCAGTTGGCTCCAGTTAAATCAATCAAAACTTTTCAAGATAGGTAATTCACA
>JAGOLH010000051.1:0-16241 GCA_017994175.1 Bacteroidales bacterium
GGCACCAATTTCCATGATAAGCGCTATTAGTTCTGTGCAGAATTCCTTCACCGATTTCGATACAGATTTGTGCAGACAGGTGCAAGCTAATCATCCCCAGAATTGCGAATAGGATAAGTTTTTTCATAATATTTATTTTTATTACGTATTGAGTTCTCAGTTCAAGGTTTTCTGATAAATATCTGTTACAGATGTGCTGGTTGAACAAATTTGCAGGTTATTTATCCTCTTTACAAATTTAAAATAAATTTATACAAACAGCAAGACACAGGTGAAAATATTATTTTGATTGACAGGTAAAACCCCGCCCCCGAAGGAGCGGGGTAGTTCTGTTTTAAAGAACTTCGTACGTTTTTTACTTACTAATTTTAATAGTGGCTATTTTTTATTGATTCCCCATAATATCGTACCCAGGCCTTCAATGTTGCCCGCGCGGGGTTTGCTCTCACACACAAGCTTTGCCATATCCCCTTCGCGAATCTTCGATTTCATTCAACATGGCTTCATGTGTGGCAAGCCACACGAAGCCTAATTATTAGGCACTGGCATTATTCAATTCTCACAAATTCTCTAAAATTTTCTCTATCTATTATCTTTGTCTCCGCATTGTACGTTTCAGTGAATGTTTTTGGTAATTTCTGATTATTCTTTTTTTTCCACTTAAATTCAAAACCAAAAACTTTTCCTCCATTTTCCTCTACGAAATCAACTTCTTGTTGTTGCTTTGTTCTCCAGAAATAGGTATGAGCAAGACTTTGTTTGTACTCAATCTGCTTAATCCTTTCTGAAATTAGAAAATTCTCCCAAAGAGCACCTTTATCAATCCTTAGTTCTATTGGATTGAAATTACCAATTACCATATTTCTTATTCCATTATCATAAAAATAAATCTTCTTGTTTGTTTTTATTTCATTCCTAATGTTTCGGCTAAAGCTACTCAATTTAAAAATAATATAGCCTTTTTCTAAAATGTCAATGTATTTACTAACTGTATTCTTATCCACGTTTACAGTTTGAGCTAATTCTGAATAGTTAACTTCACTACCAATCTGAAGAGCTAAAGCTTGAACAAGTTTATCAAGAACCTCTGGCTTTCGTATACCAGCATATGAAAGGATGTCTTTGTACAAATAGCTGTTTACCAAATTCCTTAAGATACTAACTTCGTCTCCCACGTTATTTAACACATCAGGGTAAAACCCATAAAGTAATCTATTCTCTAAACTCTGCTCTGCATATAAAAAACCGTGATGGTTCTCATACTCTTCCCACGAAATTGGGAATAGCTGATATTCCCATTTCCTACCAGTTAAAGGTTCATTGATTTTATTTGATAAATCAAAAGAGGATGAACCACTTGCAAACAATTGAACGTTTTTAAATCTATCGGTTACTATTTTCATAGTAAGCCCAATTCCCTCAATTCTTTGAGCTTCATCAATGAAGACATACTTATAATTCCCTAAAATCCTTCGAATCTGTTCTGTATTCGGTTCTGTTAATAAAGTTCGTGTTTTAGGGTCATCTCCATCAAGGAGTAGATAATCTTTTGATTCGAGGATTGATTCGATTAGGGTTGTTTTTCCCACTTGTCGTGGACCGATTACGACAATCGCTTTACCAGAATCGATTCGATTCTTTATTCTGTTACTAAGATATCTTGAGTACATTGTTTTTCTTGCAAAGATAATAACTTTTAATTAATGTATTCACCAAAAGACATGTTTTTCTGTGAATGTATTCTCTCATGCTTGTGCCTAACGTTTTGGCGGTATAAAATCGTTGCGCACTTAGCATTCCATCATTGTCAAACCGCTACCCCGTTTTTTACTGGCCGTAAAATACAAAAATTCCGTCACCGCGCAATGTTTTATGACCGCGTGTTGGGGGTAGTTAATCATTATAATATTTTATTACTTTTTCCATTATTGCACTCATTACAAGCGGTTATTAAATTTTCATAATCATCTGTTCCTCCCTCTGAAATTGGAATTTTATGGTCAATTTCTAGCTTTATTCCATCCGTAATAGTCCGACCACAATATTGACATTTATGTTTGTCTCTCGTAAAAATCTCAAATCTTAATTTTGTCGAAATTGGTGTTCTTCTTTTTTTTCTTTCTATGAAATATTTACTTATTTTTTTCTTGTCAAGATTCTGAAAAATGTATTGCGAAAATTCTAAGCATTCAGAATAATGTCTTTCACTATAGTTATTAAATCCAGGTTTGTTATGATATTCGCGATATTTATCATATTCACCTGAAATACTGGCGGTATTTTTAGCAAAATTAAGTGCAAATTGATCATCAAAAAGATTTATCTCTGGACACATGTTTCTATATGACACTCTATCATTATCTCTTAGAAATTCCGGTTGTTCTCCAATTACTTCGATTTTATTATCATCGAAGTCGTCTTGAATAATTCCATCTTTTGATAATCTTTGAATATAATCGATGGATTTATTCATATATGATTTAGAGTCATAATATTGGTAAAAAAATATCGTTTGAGCCCATCTATCACAAAATCCGATTAGCGGACATCTTGGAGGTAAATCCTTTTTTTTACTTTTTGCAGTATATTGATCTTTATCCATTTTAAGAATTTATTTTAGTGATCATGTGTCACCCCTAATTACCCCCACTCTTTTATAACCTTACCAAAAGTAAACCTACCTGTGAAAATTTAGCGTATACCATTACCTTTGTCTTCGTTTTATTTACAAAATTAAAATAATATTTAAAGCTCATTATATGGGGATCCGATATTCTTTTAACTTTTTGTACTCACATGGGTGAATATCTCGGTGGTCTTTGAGCGTATTCGGTTTGGTTAAAGCCATTTGCATCGGCACTTTTACAGGTCGTTGCATTATTCTTTGTTTATAGGAGGTTGTTGTTTTTGCAATGATTTATAGTTGCTTTCGGGAAGACAGAAGACAGAAGACAGAATGCAGAATACAGAATACAGAAGGGGCGTTACGTTGGGTGAGGGAAACATATTGTTCCGAGAGAGTCTGGCAACATCAAGCCAGAGGTAAATGCCTTCGAATTAACTACCGTCCCCTTCTGTATTCTGTCTCCTGTATTCTGATTCCCGTTTCCTCGTCTGCCCTAATAATTAGCCTTTAGGTTATCATCAAAATAGCGGGTTACCATGCGCATGAGGTGGATCCGGTCGTAGCCGCGCACATTGTGCTCGTGGCGTGGGTACACAAAATAATCGACCAGCACCTTGTTTTTAATACATTCCTGAATAAAGGTCAGGCTGTGCTGCCATACCACCGTATTGTCGATGGCACCGTGAATGATCAGCAATCTGCCCTGCAATTTGCCGGCTTTATTCAGAAGGCTGGTGGTCTGGTATCCCAGCGAATTCTCATCGGGAGTGTCCATGTAGCGCTCTCCATACATCACCTCGTAGTATTTCCAGTCGATTACGGGTCCGCCGGCAACACCTACTTTAAAAATCTCTGGGTGGGAGGTCATCATTGTAATGGTCATAAAACCACCATAACTCCAGCCATGCACGCCGATACGTTCCATGTCAACGTACTTGAGCGACCGTAGGTATTCGATGCCAAGCATTTGATCTTCGGTTTCAGCTACCCCAAGGTTGCGGTGAATAACGTTCTCGAATTGCAATCCCCGGTTTGCGGTGCCTCGGTTATCGAGCGTGAACATGATGTAGCCGTTTTGTGCCATATAGTAATCCCAGCCCGCAGCACCTCCCATCCATCGGTTCGAAACCAGTTGCGAATGAGGTCCACCGTACACATACACAATGCAGGGATATTTTTTCGATTTATCGAAATCAGGCGGCAGAATGATGCGATAATACAAATCGGTTTTGTTATCGGCGGCTTTAATGCTTCCGATACGCATGTTCCCAAGCCGATAGTTTTTCAGAGGGTTTTCGGCAGTGAGCAGAGTTTTTATTTTTTGCCCGTTAAAGTCGATGATTTCATAACAGGCAGGTGTTTCGGTGCTGCTATACACATCAATCACATGGGTCCCATCAAACTGAACGATGGCATTGTGGTTACCAGGTGTTTTTGATAAGCGTTGAATCTTACCGCTTTCCATATCGAGGCAGTAGATATCGAAATTTATTGGGTTTTCTTTGTTGGCCTTGAAAAACAATAATTTGCCATTGCTGTTCAGTCCATAAACTTCGTTCACCTCCCATTGCCCTGTGGTAAGTTGCTTCAGCAATTTCCCGGAATCGTCGTAAAGATACAGATGATTAAACCCGTCGCGTCTGCTTTGCCAGATGAATGTTTTGCTATCGGGCAAAAACATTATGGGGTGCAAAGGCTCAACGTAATTGTCGTTCTTTTCTTCGAAAAGGGTTTTAACAAACTTCCCTGATTCTATGTTGTAGGCGTTCAGTTTCATGTGATTCTGCTCCCTGTTGAGCACTGCAATGTAGATGATCTTTTCATCGGGATGCCATGCGATATTGGTCAGGTATTGGTCGACAGGTTTGCCTGTTTCAATACGAATGGTTTTCTGCGATTGGGTATTATAAATTGCGAGCTCAACCTCTTCGCTGTCCATTCCGGCCATAGGGTATTTTATACTGTCGACAGTGGCTATGCGCTGGGAGATGTCAACAAGTGGATAGCTGGTTACATGCGACTCGTCGTTACGGTAAAAAGCCAGGTATTTGCCCGATGGGCTCCAATAAGTACCTTTTTCAATACCGAATTCGTTTCGATGCACCGTAGCGCCATACACAATATTCAAATCGCGGTCGTTGGTTACATTTATTTCTGCGTGATCGGTTCCAACTATATTCAGATTGGTTCCTGTTGTGTAAGCAAGAAACCGGCAATCTGGACTGAAGTCGAAGTTTTCGGCTGTCTCACTGAATGTGAACGATTTTTCGAGTGAATTCGATTTCAGATTATACACATACATCGCTTTTGAAGTAGAAAACGAAAACCTTTCGGTATCGATCCATGTCATTGCAGGAAAGCTTTTCAGGCTGTCATCGCGTAAGGGAATAATTTTGGTATTCAGCGAATCGGTGTTCACAGGCTCAGTTTCAAGCGATGTGGTTATATCGTATAAGTGGAGGGCATTGTTTTTTACAAAGCTGTACTGGTCGTACCCAGGCCGCCACTGCAGTTGGTTGATCCTGTCGGGCGCAAGTTTGGTGTATATGCCATATACTGCATCTTCAATGCTCAGTTGTTGTTGCTGTGCAAGCAGGACATTCCCCGAAAACAGCACAAATGAAAAGAAAATGATTGAAAAACGACTCATAATCATTAATTTTGAAAACTTTTATGCAAATATAATCGGTTATTGCAAACCTGAAAGAATTGAAATATAGTTTGGTCATATCTCTTGTCCTTATCTTGGCAATATCATGCACCCATACCGATGCTGATAGGGGGACTGCTTTGTTTCACCGAAATGGAATAACTACAACACGTAAAGCCATAAGCCAATTCGAGTTGAATATGATTGCTGCCGGTATGGTTGACGTTCAGAAATTGTCGCCCGAAATTCGTGTTGATTTGAAATATACTACTATTGATAATTATTGGAAATCAGATTTATATGGCAATTTATCCAAAGCATATCTTCATGTTACTGCTGCGGAAAAACTTTGCAAGGCACAAGCCCTGTTACAAAACGAAAAACCCGGTTACCGGTTACTGATTTACGATGCTGCGCGGCCGGCAAGTGTTCAGCAAACCATGTGGGAAACCATCGACATTCACCCCTCGCAAAAACATCTGTATCTGGCAAACCCCGCAAGGGGCAGTCTGCACAATTATGGTATGGCAGTCGATCTTACCATTTGTGATGAGAACGGAAACCCATTGGATATGGGAACCGAGTTCGACTTTTTCGGTCATCCGGCCTACAGCTATTTAGAAAGCTACTATTTGCAGACAGGTCAGCTCAATCAGCAGCAATACGAAAACAGGCTATATCTAGCAAACCTGATGAAGCGTGCCGGTTTTTCTCCATCTACCACCGAATGGTGGCACTACAATGCCTGTTCGATATATTACGCAAGGCAATATTGCAAGATTGTTCCCTGATGCGCTTATTTGTTCAAAATGCCCTTCTGACGTAACTGTTTTGCGAGATAATAATACGGGCCCAGCATATGATGGGCAAAAGTGCGTACTTCTCCGCGACCATACCGGTCGAGATACGCCGAATCGGCATCGAGAACAATGAAATTTCCAGTCCGGGAATAATTCAAACCTCCATCGTAAAGTGGAGGGTTGACTGAAATGCGTTTTTGAGAAATACGCTGAACTTTTTTACCAAGGAAATGATTAAAGCGCCTTACCGTTCTGTTCAGTGGCTTATTGACGCGTTGATACACATGATTCATGATAATATTGGCAGGGAACGACTGCTTTTTTATCGTTTTACGGGCATGGGTAAATGGGTTTCCCGGACTGAAGTCAGTGGTTGCCTGAACAGTAAAGGGGGTTTCTGGAATCCAGTCGTAGGGATTAACCACATTATAAGCCCAGCCGGTTGCAGTTATTCTTTCGTAATCGTAGGCGTAATACAAGTTTCCGGGCTTGGGAGCAGCACTGCAATAGGTTTTAATGCGGAAATCTGCAGGAAATTTGCCGTCGAGCTGCTTATGTCGCAACCATGAGGTGCACAGGTAGGCAATGGCACCGCCCTGACTATGCCCGGTAACTATCAGATCGCGATACCCAAGCTTGATGCAGGAATCCAGTTTATGGAGAATATCATCGCCCATAAAGGCAAGGGTACTCAGCCAACCGGTATGCACTGCAGCGCGCTCGTCGCGGGCAAGTTTGTAAATAAACAGCTTTTCGGGGGAAACCTGCCACGAACCGGAAGCAGGTGCCATTGCTGCATAAAAGTTTTCGAGCCAGCTCTCGGTGCTACCGGTTGTGGCGTGCATATCGATCACCAACACCGAATCGGAACTTATCCACAAATCCCAACGGTTATCAAAGCCAAATACCCCGGAACGGTAATCGAATTGATATTTATCGTTCAGGGGTATTTTAACGTCTGTCCAGGGCGTGTCGACCTGCCGTGCAATAATTCCGAGCATATCGATGTATTCGTTCACATCGAAAACGGGCTTCAGTTGCACCTTCTGACTCATTGCAGCAAGGCCCGAAAGAATAAGAGCAAGTGCCACAAACAGCTTTTTCATACCGGTAAGGTTTTTACAAATATACCGAAAAGCTCAGATTTGAAACCTAAAAGCTGTAGCTAAAGCAAATTCTTTTTTATAAGCACAAATCAGGCTTTTTCAACACCAAAAATATCTTTGAAAGCGCTCTCAAAAGAGTTCTTTGGTAATGCTCCGGCAGCCATTTGGGGTTGTCCGTCAACAGGTATGAAAAGTAGCGAAGGGATGCTTCTGATGCCAAAAACCGATGCCAGTTCCTGCTGATCTTCGGTGTCGACTTTATAAAAATCGATTTTACCTTTATACTCTTTGCTTAATTCTTCAATTACAGGTCCAACCATTTTGCATGGACCGCACCAGTCGGCATAAAAGTCAACTACAGCAGGGATACTACCCTTGAATTTCCACTCTTTTTCCTTTTCATAATCGAAAACTTTTTCGATAAAGCTTTGCTTTGTTAAATGTTCTGCCATTTTTGTAAAGTTTATTATTTTTGTTTGATGATAAACAAGCAAGCTGTTATAATGTTCACCGGGTATGCATGATTTTTCGAAATACATAGAACTTCCTGATAATCAGTTATTTGCAATTGCAGGAGATACATCTGCAGCCCTTGGGAGCAAAGTGTTCCTTATAGGAGGTTATGTGCGCGACAGGTTGTTGCTGCGCGACAGGAATCAGGATATTGATATTGTTGTTTCTGGTGATGGAATTGCTTTTGCGAGAGAGCTTGCAAAAAAACTAGGTATTAGTGAAGTTACCGTGTTTAAGAATTTCGGTACAGCCATGTTTCATTTCGGGGGTGTTCAATATGAGTTTGTAGGGGCACGCACCGAATCGTACCGTAAAGAATCTCGCAAACCTATGGTTGCAGCCGGTAGCATAACCGACGACCAGAATCGTCGCGACTTTACGATAAATGCAATGGCAGTAAGCCTGAACAAAAGCGATTATGGTTTGTTGATTGACCCGCATGGAGGGCTCGATGACCTCGAAAAACAAATAATACGTACACCTCTTGACCCTGACATCACCTTCTCCGACGACCCCTTGCGCATGTTGCGTGCAATTCGGTTTGCCAGTCAACTGGGGTTTGATATTGAGAGTGAAACATTTGAAGCAATTTCGCGAAACAAAGAACGCATTCGTATTATTTCGGACGAACGGATTCATACAGAATTGAATAAAATTTTAATGTCACCACGCCCTTCTGTTGGGTTTAACCTGCTAAAAATCAGTGGCTTACTTTTAATAGTTTTTCCTGAGTTGGACGCGCTTTCAGGAATAGATGTGTACAACAACAGAGGGCATAAAGATAATTTTTACCATACCCTGCAAGTGGTCGATAATGTCGCCCGTAAGAGCGATAATCTATGGCTGCGCTGGGCTGCATTGCTTCACGATATTGCCAAACCGGTTACAAAGAAATTTATCGAAGGGCAAGGGTGGACGTTCTACGGACATAATATAGTTGGTGAAAAAATGGTTGCAGGCCTGTTCAACCGACTTAAACTTCCGTTAAACGAAAAAATGAAATACGTTCAGAAAATTGTGGGACTTCACATGCGCCCGATTGCCCTCGTTGAAGAAGAAGTTACCGACTCTGCGGTAAGGCGGTTATTGTTTGAAGCCGGCAACGACATCGACGATCTGATGACATTATGTGAAGCCGATATCACCTCTAAAAACGAGGAAAAAGTTGCTCAATATTTATCGAATTTTAAAAAGGTACGAAAAAAACTACGGGAGGTAGAAGAAAAAGATGCTTTGCGCAACTTTCAACCCCCCATTAGTGGAGAAGAGATTATGCAAACCCTGGGTCTGGCTCCCTGTAAAACGGTTGGCGACATTAAGAGCGCAATTAAAGACGCTATTCTCGATGGCATTATCCCAAACGATAAAGAGGCAGCTCTCGATTTTATGTTCGAAATAGCCCGTGAATTGGGAATCACAAAACCATAGGGTGGTTCAGAGAAATTAGTTGCTAATTATTGTGTTATAACCCAATGAAACATAATTCGGTCATCGTTTAATTAGCTTGTAAGTCGCCACAACCTCATTATCCGCAACAATTTCAATAAGATATAAACCACTTTTGCAATCCGAAAGATTTACCCTGTTTTCATCTGAAGAAATTGGCAAGTCTATTATTTTTCTACCCGATAAGTCGAAAATATGTAATGACAAAACCGCCTGGATAGCTCTCTCGGGGTACTTCAGGTAAAAGTAGTCGTGTGCAGGGTTCGGATATATTATTATATCGGAAAAATTTTCCGAAGTTTCTTCAATAAAAATATTGAAATCAAATTGGGCGTGAATTGTGTGGTTGGCAGTTACATTCACAAAATCGTAAACTTCAACAGCTCCGACACCAAAGCCATCCACATTCACATCAGCAACGTGATAATGCTCGTCGGGAGTGATGATGAAACTGGCATCAGAACCGTGTAAAACATATATCGTACCGGAGGGGTCTATCGTTCCATTTTCGCCGGCAGAAGCGGTTATTGTTAATGTGTCAATTACAAATGAGGCGTAAATGCTATGGTCTTCTGTAACATTTATAAAATTATAGGTTGTAATAACACCTTCGCTCAGTCCGTCAATCTCAACGTCCCAAATATGATGTCCGGTTTCGGGATTGATTGCGAAATCTGCATCGCTGCCTTCGTTTACCATAATGCTGCCTGCAGGGTCGATAACACCACCCTCGCTGAAGCTGGAAACAATAGTATAGAATGGCACAACTGTGAAATCGTAAAGAAATGTATGGCTGAACTTGCGATTTTCTTCGTAGCCCCGAATTCCAAGAAAATGATTGCCCAACGACTGCGATTGCAAATCAATGACTATTTCTTCATCCCATACACTGTCTGGATCAAAATACACCTTTGTACCATTCCCGAAGTCGGGATCTGAGTCAATAAAATATTCAATGTAAGTTAAATTAGGAAGGGCAGCCGCTACGTTACTCACAGTGAATGGCAGGAAGTAGGTGTGCCCCCAAATACCTTCATTGTCAATTGCCCGTATTCCAACAAAATGAACTGTGTCGTAACTGAGGTCAGTTATATCAAATGTATGCGTGAATTCGGCGATACTGTCGTTAACAACATTTAAGCTTGTAGCTGCGCCAAATCCAGGGTCAGTGTCAATAAAGTATTCCATTTCGGCAAGTTCAGGTTTTGGCTCAAATGGAGGGTTCTCTGTTACTGTAAACATTCTTAGGGTGGTTTGTCCCCATTTACCTTCATTATCCATGGCCCGTATTCCGACAAAATGAACCGTGTCGTTGCTGAGATCCATTATATCAAATGTATGCGTGAATTCGGCAATACTGTCGTTAATAACATTTAAACTTGAAGCTGTGCCAAATCCCGGATCCGTGTCAATAAAGTACTCCATTTCGGCAAGTTCAGGTTTCGGCTCAGAAGGAGGTTCATTTGTTACTGTAAACATTCTGATGGTGGTTTGCCCCCAAATGCCTTCGCCATCCATTGCACGAATGCCCAGCATGTGCGTTGTATTAATACTAAGCTCTGAAATATCAGCAATAAAATCCATATCTATCATTTGATCTTCGGCAAAGCTTAAAGGAGTCCCCAACCCATAGCCGGGGTCAGAATCAATAAAATACTCTATTTGCACGACAGTGTCACTCGCTTCTTGTGCAATAACACACTGTTCAAAACAAAGCATTCCAGTGGCTGCTAAAAACAAGATTATATTTTTCATACTCATCGTTTTTAGCGATTGGTCTTAACTTTAATACTTGATGGCAATCCCAAGCCTTCGGATCCTGATGGAGAGGTATAGAAAAAGAAAACCGCAGGTACGGGAGGTATGCCTGAAAGCATATAAGGTGAGTTTCCCCCAAACATTCCGCAATCAACACCAAACATGCCATAGCCTAACGCCGGATTCGATACATCGTTAATCAGCCTGTATTTCCCGTCTCTACTGGGATCTGTAGCATCAAAAACCAGATTCATATCAATGTTTTGCAGATTGTCGGGTTCGCTGAATTGTGTAGAATTCCCGATATTGTTCGTAAAAATGCATGAGGTTTGAGTAATGCCGCCACCGGTCATGATGTTGTTATGTACATTTGAGTTGTTAATAATCATGCTGCCTGCTATCACATTATTGGATATTTGCGCTGTGCTCGTGGAGGGAACATTTATTGCCTGAGTACCAGCACTCTGAAAGATAAAATTGTTATTGATCACGATACCGGTGTTGTTCCCCTCAAGCTTTATTGTGGGTCCGCCGTTCGTTTTTAATTCAAGGAAATTTTGCTCAATAATAATATTGTTCTTCCCTGAGTTAATTCTGATTGTGTTCGGCGAATACCCCGAAGGTCCGGTCATGTCAAGGTAATTTCTTCTGATTACTATGTTGCTTTCGTTCACTGTTATCAGACTTGCCGAGGCACCGGAATTCCATACATGCAGGCCCATTATTATACTTCCTGCTGAACCGGTATTAAAAGTGATTCCCTGAACTCTTGCATCGTAAAGATTTGCCTGAGTTTGCGGATTGTCTTCAAGAAAATACCCGGGACCAATAATTACCAAAGGTTTTGTAATTGTTATGCCTATGTATAAAACAGGAGAACCTTCAATATAAATAGTGTCTCCGGCTGAAGCAGCGTTATGCGCATCAAAAATGTTAGAAAACTGTGCGCTCCCTCCGGTGTTGTTTACTCTGTATTTTGCTGCATGAAGCTGATAACAAAACACCGAAATTGCAATAAGTAAAATGATTTTTTTCATGATGGTTGATTTTGGTTAATAATATTTGTATCATATTTATTTAAATACTCATGTTATTAAGCAAATTTAATATAAATATTGATATGATTGCACAAAGCTTGCAATTATCAGTTTGATGACGGCTTACCTAAAACCTTGCAGTTTTTTCAACGCTAATAGGCACCTTTAGATTGGTGAATTTTAATTCAGAGATTTATTTTAAAAGAGTGGGATTTCAATAAGTTATCGCAGAACTTAACCAACTTAATAGCGCACTTTGTTATTGAAAATGAAGTTTCGCGAATAAAGTTTTGTAAATTTGCAAATCAACCCAATGCCTATGAATACTACCGAGAACCAGGTCAACAAAGCCGGACTACCTCCGGGAAGCGCAGTATATGTTGGCAGTAAGCCTTTCGGCAATACCACAGTAAACCATTTGTGTTACAACAAAACCGATATAGAAAGTTTTGAGGGTTTTGATTTGGCACGTTTTAACAATGCCGGGTTGTGCAATCATTTGCTATTAATCTCGGGATTGCACAATGCTTCACTTATCGAAGAAATTTGTAGGCATTTCGAAATCAACCAACTTATTATTGAGGACATTCTGAACACGCATCATATTCCGAAAATTGAAGATTACGGCAGTTATGCTTTCATTACTCTGAAAGACCTTGAAATGGAGCAAGGTCATCAGAAAATAACTGTAAACCAATACAGTTTCATCCTCATGCCCCATCTGGTTATTTGTTTTTCAGAAAGCAGCAACAGCATTTTTGACCCTGTGCTGATGCGTTTGCACCAGAATAGCAGCCGTGTTAGGGCAAAAAACTCCGATTACCTGCTGTTTGAGATGCTCGATGTAATTATCGATCGCTATATAGTTCTTTGCGAAAACCTGAACGCATTCACAAATAAGTTGGAAGAAGGCGTATACCGCAACCCGGCAAAAGACTTTCTGCGTAAAGTGCTCTACAACAAGAAAAACCTTACAGGCACCTATCAGAGCCTTGCACCACTATATGAGCAGATATCGAAACTTAAAAAGACCGAAAATGAGCTCGTTTCGAAGACTGCTTTTAAATACGTGGAAGACCTGTCGGATCACCTGAAATATTCGCTGCAGACAATAGAATCACTGCGCGAGTTGAACATCAGCATCAGGGATAGCTACACCAATGAACTGAATCTGAAAATGAACAAGGTGATGCAGGTGCTTACACTGGTTGCCACAATCTTTATTCCCCTCTCGTTTTTTGCCGGGATTTATGGGATGAACTTCGAAAATATGCCAGAGCTGCATACCCGCTACGGGTATTTTGTGTTTTTAGGAGTAATTATTTCAATTGGTGTAGGATTGGTGATTTTTTTCAAAAAGAAAAAGTGGTTTTAACATCTTTCATAAACCGTTCACCTGCTTTATAATAGCAGCAAAAGCCTCAATTCCTGAAGCAATAATTTCGTCCGGAAACTCATAACCTGCCATATGTAGCGGTGTATGATCGATCCCGGATCCCAGCCCAAACATTGCCGATTTTGCCAGCGCTGAGTAATGCCCGAAGTCTTCGGACCAGCGAAATGGTAATTGTAATCTATTAATCTGAAGCCCTGTCGTAGAAACAGCGTTTTCAATAATTGTAACACATTCCTGATGATTGATGGTTGCTGGGAAACAATCGGAAACCGAAATTTCGGAGCCAAGCCCGTATTTTTCCGAAACGAAAAAAAGTTTTTCGGCAAGTGTTTTATTCATCGCAAAAAGGGCCCTGTCGGTGGAAGCCCTGAGAGTTATCCATATTTCGGCATCTGCTGCAGCAGTTCCAAAAGTAGTTTCTCCTACCCTGATATGCGTGATGGTTGCAAACTGAAAATTTGCCTCCGTATTGACGGACTCATTCATACGCTGCAACTCGCCAATAAAATCCGCTACTGCCGCTGCAGGATTAATGCCTTTTTCGGGTTCTGCAGCATGGCACTTTTTTCCAAGTAAACGAGCCAGTACCCCATTCGAAGCCATCGCAAATTCATTATTCTTAAACACAATGCTATTCTTTTCAAAACCTGGCAGATTGTGCATCCCGATGATAAAGTCGGGTTTCATCGATAAAAAGTGCGTATCATTTAGCAATGCTTTGGCTCCCTGTCCGGTTTCCTCCGCTGCCTGAAACAATAAAATTACACGGCCTGCCATTGGAGGGTGTATTTTCAGGAAAGGAATCAAACCAGCCATTACTGCACTATGCCCGTCGTGACCACAGAGATGTGCAGCACTGCTACCTGAAGGAATAGCGTCGATATCGCAGCGAAGCATCAGGGTTTTGCCATTAGATTTTCCGTTTATTATTACTGCAAGACTCCGGTCAGCCAGTTGGGTTATTACTTCGTCGGCTCCATTTTCACGGGCATAGGCTGCCAGCACCTCTGCCGTCAGTATCTCCTCACCCGAAAGTTCCGGTATTGCATGAAGACGGCTGCGCAATGATTTTGCGCTTGTAACTATTTCGTTTTCAACACTGATCATACCTTCAATTTGATTAGTAAAATTAATAAAAAGCAGTAAAAAATTGTTGTTTCCTCAAAGAAATCATGATTAGCTACCAAAATTCATTAACCTGAAAAAAAAAGGACTGCATGTATTTAACCCACAAAACACATTAATTTTTCGATATATTATTAATTATTGCAACCTAAAACAGCTAATAATTTTATTTTATAAATAATTTTCAAAATTCTGTAGCTATGCGGTTAAAATTAATAACTTTTTACCGCAAAATGTTAAAAAAATACCTTGTTTATGTGCTAAAACAAATTTACTTTTGAGGTCGAAATTTAAACCGTAAAAACGGATATTCATGAAAAAAGCATTCGATCCTTATCAGAATTACCTCAGAACCCGTGAAAAGATTGGTTATGTTGACCGCAAAAACGCTACCCAGGCCGACTATGACCGCATTGGATTTATGTCAGGGCTTGAAGTTCATCAGCAGTTAAAAACTAAGAAAAAGCTATTTTGTCATTGTCCGGCAGGTATTTTTCATGCCGATGATGAATACAATGCCGAAGTAATACGGCATATGCGCCCCACATTGAGCGAACTTGGTGAATATGATGGAACAGCACTTATGGAGTTCAAAACCCGTAAAAACATTGTGTATCGCATCAACAACCAAACTGCCTGTACCTACGAAGTTGACGACACACCACCCTTCCTTATCAACAACGAAGCCCTTGATATTGCATTTCAGATAACCATGTTATGCAAGATGAATCTGGTAGGCGAAGTGCATGTAATCAGAAAGCAATATCTCGATGGCAGTATTCCAACCGGTTTTCAGCGTACAGCCATTCTGGGTGTAGAAGGCAATATTCAACTGAAGAAAAAGACCGTTAGGCTCATGCAGCTCAGCATAGAAGAAGACTCCTGCCGTGAGATATCCGACATCGGGCACTGGCGCATCTATAAGACCGACCGACTTGGGATGCCCCTGATTGAAACCGTAACCTATCCCGACTTTGTAAATCCTGACGAAGTTAAAGAAGGTTGCGACATCATCCGATTCATCAACAGAAGCACAGGAAATGTCCGCACAGGAATTGGTGCATCGAGGCAGGATGTAAATGTAAGTTGTAAAGGAGGAACACGTATCGAAATCAAAGGCGTTGCCCACACAAAATGGATTCCCGAGCTTACCCATGTAGAAGCCTTCCGTCAATATGCACTGTTGGCACTCCGTGATGAATTACTGCGACGCTTCCCCGATCCGACTGCATGGAAACCTGAAGCAGTGCAACTCGATTACGATGCCTTCCAAGTAACATACCCTCCTATTAAAGAAGCACGTGACCGCGGCGATAAATTGTATGCTGTTAATTTGCCGGGATTCAAAGGAATTATGTCGCATTTTACCCAACCCACAAAGATGTTTGCCGATGAAATCAGCGACCGCCTCAAGGTGATTGCTTGCATCGAGAAACCGCACATGATACATACCGAGGATTTCGAACCTGTAATTACCGATGCAGATATGGAAATTCTCAAGATGATGATGAAATCGAACCCCGATAAAGATGCGATTATAGTATTCTGGAGCCCTGCCGATGATGTTAAAACAGCTCTCGAAACCATCGAAGAGCGTTGTCGCATGGCATTCTTAGGTGTACCCAACGAAACCCGCAAATCGTTTGAAGACGGTTCTACTATTTTCGAAAGGGTATTGCCGGGTGCCGACAGAATGTATCCTGATACCGATACTGCTCCCATTCCAATTGCTGAATCGCACCTGAACGAGCTCGCCAAAGGTTTGCCTACCGACATCAACGAAC
>JAGOLH010000051.1:16341-20464 GCA_017994175.1 Bacteroidales bacterium
ACTATTTTCGAAAGGGTATTGCCGGGTGCCGACAGAATGTATCCTGATACCGATACTGCTCCCATTCCAATTGCTGAATCGCACCTGAACGAGCTCGCCAAAGGTTTGCCTACCGACATCAACGAACTGAAGTTGATGCTCAACACATGGAATGTACCTGAAGAAATGCACTTATTCCTTTTGAGCAAAAATCTTGTTCCTCTGATTAAACGCATTGAGAAAGATTTGAAAGTGGATGCCCGCAGGGTTGCGGTTATGATGGCAAAACGCCTGAAATATGTTGAAGGTCATTACACTAAAGCCAACGATTTCAAATACGATCGTTTGTACGACCTTATTAAGTTTGCATGCGACGAAAAACTTGAATGCCCGTTAATGCAACGTATGCTTCCGGTAGTTTTCGAGCATCCGAAAATGGATTTTCATTCTGTACTCACAACCATTAAATTTAAAAGGTATTCGCACGAAGATATTCTCAGTAAAATTGATTTTCTGGTTCGCAAATTTGAACCCATCGGAAGAAATAAAACCAGAAACAACACCATTAACTGGATTATGGGGCAATTGCGACCAATGGCTGAAGGCAACATATCGCTTACCGAGCTAAGTCGCGCCGTGAGTGAGAAAATCGACAACTTGAAGTAGTATTTACACAATAATTTCGTAAACAGATGAACAATAACGATTTGTTTCAGGGATACAAAGGCAAGGCACTTGAATTGTTAATGAAATACAATGTTCGGGTATGGGGTTATGCCGAAATGGAAACCACCCGCGGCTCATTTAAGGGCACTGTTCTCCCCCGTTCTATCAACGATGATGCCGAGCACATAGTGATCAAAGTCTTTACAGGTTACAATATCGGCGTCGATGTGAACACCATTATTTCGATGCAGGAAACCGGCTATAAAAAAGCCAATTATGCAATACCTGAGAAGCAATTCCCCTACACAGAGGGCTTGCCCCATGTAAAACTTTTTGGGACAGGGGGAACTATTGCTTCACGACTTGATTACCGTACAGGAGCGGTTATACCGGCCTTTTCTCCCGGAGAACTATACGGTGCGGTGCCGGAGTTGGCTGATATCTGTAATCTGGAAACCGAAAAACTCTTTGCTGTTTTCAGCGAAAATATGGGACCCAAGCAATACATTGCCTTAGCCCATGCCATACAAAGAGAAGTGGAAAACGGCATCGAAGGCATTGTTATAGGTCATGGTACCGACACACTGCATCACACCGGTGCTGCACTCACTTTCATGTGTCAGAACCTACCAGTTCCTGTTGTTCTTGTTGGTTCGCAGCGTTCAAGCGATCGGCCCAGTTCCGATGCAGCACTGAACCTTATGCATGCTATGAAAACTGCCGGGACAGGTGATATTGCCGAGGTTCTGGTATGTATGTTTGGACCGACATCGGATGAATACGGCTTTCTGCATAAAGGTACCCGTGTTCGGAAAATGCACTCTTCATATCGTTCCACATTCCGTACAATCGGCGACACACCGGTAGCCACAGTTACCCGCAATGGTGTTGTTCCCATCAAAAAAGAATACAACCGCCGTCGCAACGACCGCAAAATGATACTGAAACCCTATTTCAACGACAGGGTTACTATGTTGTATTATTACACAGGGATGAACCCGGATATTCTGGATGCCATGATTGACCTTGGATATAAAGGTATTGTAATCGTTGGCACAGGTCTTGGTCACGTCAACAAGGAACTTTACCCTGCCATCGAAAGAGCGCAGAAAAAGGGCGTTCACATTTATATGACCTTGCAGACGATCTGGGGTTATGTTCAGATGTTTGTTTACGACACAGGACGCGATATGATGTCGAAAGGTATTATTCCTCTGGGAAACATGCTTCCTGAGGTTGCTTTTATTAAGCTTTCATGGGCTCTCGGCCAAACCGATGACCCTGCCGAAGTAAAGCGACTGATGCTCACTCCTGTAAACGATGAAATTACTGAAAAAGAGCCTTACAATGGGTACCTCGTTTATCAGGGAGGCGTTCCTGAAGTCGAAGATTTTGTTCGGAAAGTTCGGAAATAACAAGTATTTACTGCACTGTTGAATTTCGACAAACTCACAGATCATCTAAAATCGGCACTTGCAAATCCTTTGCCCGGTGAAGACGCTCAGCGTCTTATGACACCTGCTTCGAGGCAGCTTGAAATACGATATTTCAGCGTTGAGCCTCTTCGCAAGGCAGCAGTGCTTATATGCCTTTTCCCTGTTGGCGACCGCACACACACAATACTTATCGAACGCACTCAGGATGCCGGACCTCATAGCGGGCAAATCGCTTTTCCCGGGGGTAAACACGAGAACAATGATTCCAGCTTAATTGCCACGGCTATTCGTGAAGCCAATGAAGAATTGGGAATCAACGGCAACATTACAGAGGTTTTGGGGCATTTAAGTCCGGTAAATATCCCTGTCAGTGGCTTTTCAGTACTTCCGGTAATTGCATGTTTACCTGAGAGACCCAAGCTGATTCCGAACCCCGAAGAAGTAAAATCGGTGCTTATGCCCGATCTGCTGAATCTTCTGTCGAATAAAGCGGAAGGCAATATCATGGTACGAAATATTAATCTTCATGTTCCATTTTACTCTTTTAACAATACCCGAATATGGGGTGCTACCGCAATGGTGTTGAGCGAACTGGAATGTGTGCTGAAAAACTAAGCAGAAATAAATTTCTTTCTATTGATTTTTACTAAAGTCGCTGAACTTACGGTATTGCCTCAGGAAGTGCTTCATTACCACGTTTTTATTAATCATTTCAGCATGATTTATCACCGTTACCTGCTTGAGCAAATCGCTTCTTTTTTTACGAAAGCTGCGGTGACGCATACGATGGAAATGGTAATGTGCTTTCAGAACCGAGAAAAATCCCGGGAAGTTAAGCTTTAAAACCATAACCCCTGCAGCCAGTACGTCAAGAAGCATCCGCTTAATTAATACCGAATGGAATTTACTTACCGGCAAATTTTTATACATCATCAGCAAATTGTTTCTGAAATTCAGGTAGGTTTTGTAAGGGTCTGCCTGTTTTAACGTTGCGGCACCTATGTGATATACCGTTGAAGCAGGCTCCACCATTATTCTGTAACCTTTGTTCTTAAGTCGCCAGCAGAGATCAATTTCTTCCATGTGAGCAAAGAACTCCTCATCAAGTCCTCCTTCGGCAATGTACAAATCGCGTTGAACCATCAGGGCTGCGCCCGTTGCCCAAAACACAGCGATAGCAGTATCGTACTGACCGTTATCAGGCTCGATTTCATCGAAAAGCCTACCCCTGCAAAACACATATCCGTATTTGTCGATGAACCCCCCACATGCACCTGCATATTCAAAGAAATCTCTTCTATAATAGCTACGTATCTTAGGCATACAAGCAGCAATGCTATTGTCAGACTCCATCATGCTAATTAACGGGTCGAGCCATCCGGGAGTAACCTCAACATCGGAGTTCAGCAGCAATGCATATTTGCATTCAATATGCTTTATTGCTTTATTATAGCCGGTTGCAAAGCCGTAGTTTTGGTCAAACTTAAGATATTTTACTTCGGGAAATTCGTTTGTAATAACATCTATTGAATCGTCTGCAGAGTTGTTATCAGCAACCCAAATTTCAACCTCGGGCATATTACTGTAATTCACAACCGAAGGCAAAAACTTCCTGAGAAGCGAAGCGCCGTTCCAGTTCAGAATAATTACAGCTACTGATGTCATGCACGCAAAAGTATTAAATTTTTAATTTGGTGCTTGTATATATGAACGCATTATAAAAACATTAACAGTTTGGGAAAAGTTTTATGCTATTTGCTGCCTGGTAACGGGAAATGAGGCTGATAATACGGATCGGTATGAAGGGCAAAACCTTTGTCGTACATATACATTCCAAAACTAAGCGAGTCGAGTGTACGTTCTCCCAATTTTTTTGCAACAACGGTGTTTACTCTGGCTGCAAAAAGGCCTATGCCGCCTGAAAGATTGGTAAATAAGGGTTTCGACTGAGCCAACCCTGTTGACGGCGACGAAATCTGCATATATGTGTAATAGTTTTCATCTGCCCCAACCAAATGATATTCAATACTCACAGGCATTCT
>JAGOLH010000005.1 GCA_017994175.1 Bacteroidales bacterium
AAACCAGAATAACTTTACCAAGTTATTTCCGGTTTTTAACACTACTTTTACATCATCATCAGTTCTTTTAAAGATTTCAATTAAGAATACAAAAAAGTGGTCTAAGGAATGGGGAGTAGTTTATTATACCCTTTAATTCCTAATCTAACATATATTGGCTCTTTCTTGAAAGATGTTTTGATTATGCAATCATAAGTGCATAAGTATTTCGATGTGTCGTAATCAGGATGTAATTTGCATATTATTAGTTTTTTACTATCAGATATGTTATTCCCGAAATAGAAATAATCTGAACTGCTCAGGTCATTGCTATCGTTGTTGAAATTACAATTGGCAAATAAGCCTATCGAAAGTATTCCCCCAATTATAAAAATTTTATTAATATATTTTACCTGCTTCATATAGTAAATTTTTAGCTATTTGATCAAGTGATTTAATAGATTTTTCAATCTCATTTTTTATAATTCCTGCCGGACTATCTTCTGGAATGTCGTCATAATCAATCGAATATCCTTTAAGAAAACTATTTTCCTCCCCATCCCAGTCACTCTCAGAGGACTCGGATATAATTGGGAATGACACTACTGCTACCCGGCACAAGAAACACAAACCAATTTATAATCACCATCTAACATTTTGAAATGAAATAATCTTGAATATTCGTCCGTCATTTCACCTACATTATCCAAATTCTTGTATTGTATTGAGACAGTAAACGATGTTGAATCACGCAAATCAACCCCCACTTCATAATCATCTATTTGTTGCGAAGAATTTAATTTATCCTTAAAATATATTAACCCAATCAAAAAATTGTCCCCGAAAATATTGTCAAAGTCAATACTAAAACTTTTCATCTCTACTAATATCCCTTTACTTTTATCAGAGAAACATTCTACCTGTAATGGAAAAACAGTTTTATTAATCAAATTCAATGTATCATTATTTTTGAAATCATTTATAAGCGCATTACAAAAATTAAGTATGTTCTCTTTCGTATTGTTTTGCGATAAGGCATTGATGTTTGTATTAATTTTATGGGAGGATATGTTATTATTTGATTTTGTGATGTAATTACATTTACTAAAGAATAACGTCATTAATACTAAAACAAAATATGATTTTCTTATCATCTTTTTTTCCTCCCCATTTGAGTTACTCGTATAGGACTCTGATATGTTCAGGCTTTTCAAATTTTAAAGATAGTTCTTATTCGAAATATACCCAAAATATTTTATTGGAATTTGTTAACATATATGCAGATTAACAACGAGTTGCAAATTTGTGTTTAAAATAAGTGCCATATGGTACAGTACCACAGATTATCAACGAGTTGCAAATTTGTGTTTAAAAAAAGTGCCATATGGTACAGTACCGACACTATCTACTACCACGTTAAAACTATTGTTGGGTAATGAACTTCTAAATATTCAATTTTAACTTTATTTGTATAAATTTTATTTTTAAAATAATTGTCTAATACTTCCTTATAATTGTTATTATTGACTAAAAATTCATTTAAAACAATTAAGAATTTAACACTAATTAGTTTTTTATTTTCAGCATTAAAATAGTAAGATTCGGTAATAGTATAAATGGTATCTGATTTAACGTCTTTTATTTCAGTATAAACGATTTGTTTTGAATCGGATAATTCATAATCATAAAATCCGTACGCTTTATTTTTAAATTCTCCTAAATCCATGCCTACAAAAAATTCATTTGAAACAAATCCCACATAGTTTTTTTTACTACTTGAGCAGGCAAAAAATAAAATGCTAATTATTATAGCACTACTGAACAACTCTTGCTTTTTCAACATTATTTCTTTTTTCTACTTGTATTTGTACTGTTTTTATCCCATTTGTATTGTTTTTCACTTCTATGATTTGGTTTATTGCATCATTATAAGATTCATTTGAAGTTTTATTCGATTGATACATTTTGGCGCGTGTAACCATTTCTGCAAAAGATTTAGTTTTGTATATTTGGTTCTTAGGAATAAACCCAAAGCATCCATATGAACCTGCTAGTTTATTTTTAGTGCCGTTATTATAATAACCACCTATATGGAACATTACCCCATTTGCTATTCCTAAGTTTTCTCTAGCATCATCAATTGGTTCCCCATTCAAATAAGTATTCATATCTTTTGTAAATGGCTCTGCTTCAAGATTTGCATTTCCTTGTCTTCTTAAAGCATAAGCCGAAAACCCAGAAGGGTAGTTTAATGGAACTGTTCCATATAAATTTTTATTTCCATCTTTTGGTTCAAATGCCCTATTAACTAAATGTGTTCCTTCTGAATTTGTACCTCTAGAATACCAAGCATCTCTAGTTACTCCAAAATGAGCAATTTCTTTACTCGGATTCTGGGCATCAATCAAGATTACATCATAAACAGGCACAGTAATTTCTGTAACACCTAATTGATCCCCATAAATATGTTGAGAGGTATATCCAATTATATTATCTGTTATTAATAATTTTGCCTCCAACCCGTCCAAATCAATTGCTATTATTGGTCTATTACTCGCATACTGGTATGCCGAAAGTTCCGGGTACTTCTCATTTAGAGGGTCCACCGAAATAAACCTTGCTATCCACGCCGCATAATACCTTGCTCCATAGTAGTAAAGACCAGTTTCTTCGTCGCGTTCTTTACCAACGTATTTATACCTTTTCAGCGATACATCAACTTCGTTTCTTCCACTGCGGTAACTTGTCGTTCCAAACGGATGGTATTCCTCGTAGCTTATTATTGCAGCGCTTGCGTCAAGCTCCAAACAAGCAGAACCAAGGTGGTTAGAATACTGATAACGTACTGTTTCAACCGGAGTTGTTAATGTTGTTCCATTTTCGACAGTTAGAGTGTCAATTATTGCAAAACAGTCACGGTCATCCATTATGTGAACGGTTTCCCGTTCTTTATCGAGGCTGTTGCTGATGTATTTGCGGTAAACTTCGTAACCGCCGCCGGAATAGCTTCCAGAATAGGGCAGGGGCGATATAGTTGGGTTGCGGTGCAAAGCCTGATTGTTAGTTTTTCAAAATTACACAATTTTAATTCTGTTACGCCGAAATCTTTCCTCTTTTTCCCTCTCCATCCGAGCCACTCGGAGAGGACTCGGATGTAACCGAATTTCATTTCCATTTAAGTAGCACCGAGTCCCGTTCCGGTGACTCGGTGCGAGAGGTGCGTAGTTTCCTATTTAAAAAGTGTTTTAATAGAAAATCTTGTTAGTGTAACAACCTCCTCTCCATCCGAGTCACTCGAAGAGGACTCTGATGTAACCGAATTCCACTAAGTAGCACCAAGTCCCGTGCTGGTGACTTGGAGCGGGGGAAGAGGAGGGGAAATTGGTATCTTTGCCGCATGGTATATTATCCAGCGTTTGCCAGAATCAATATTGCTGATCATAATTAACTGACCTGCTAATTCTACCATGTATTAAATAGGTTATAAAATCCAATATATACAAGACAACCAAGAAACCCCATTAAAACTACTATAATTTTAGTTGATCTTAATTTGCTTATAAATACCCCTATTAATGTATTAATTATCAGAATAATTATAAATACTAAAGTATAACTATGGTAAAACTGTTTTACTTGAAAGGCTGCTTCACCCGAAGTTTTATTAAAAATGAAATAAAGGACAATTATAATATGAAATAATATCAATAAACCATTTATAAAAATTGGAGTCCTCTTCATTTAATACTCATTTAATAGTCTACAGATGGCACACCATCAAAATTTTCTTTTAACCCGTTGTGCATTTAGGTCAAATTTAGTTTAATTTTATTAATGGCACGGATAAAAAGGAATTTATTGAGGAATTGAATATTAGTTAAGGAGGGAATTTTTGCAAGGATTCGGGTTTCCCCTTCCATCCGAATCACTCGGAGAGGATTCGGAGTGGGAGGCGAGTAGTTTCCAAATTTATAAAGTGCCATATGCAATAGCGCAGATACGCACAATTCGTTACCACTTTTTGAAATTATTTTTGGTAACGATTTGGTAACGAAAGCGGGTTATATATTGCGTTATTTTGCGCTTTTGATAGTAAACGCAAAAACCTGAAAGCATTGAATTTCAGGTTTTTGCGTTGTTTTGCTGGTTGCGACTGTAGTCCGGACAGGAATCGAACCTGCGACCTACGGCTTAGAAGGCAGTTGCTCTATCCAACTGAGCTACCGGACCAAGATTTTGCGATGCAAAGATATTAAAAATTGCTTTTTAAAAACTGCTTGTCGAAATTTTATTGATTAGTTGATTGGTTGATTAGTTAATTTGCTGATTGGCGGATTGTTTGTTAGTTTATTTTTGATTTGCATGCTTTTTCTTCATAGTGCCCATAATACTGTTGAGTAGTTTTTTAATACTTTGCAATTGCTTCAACAACTCATCCGGATTTTTAAAAGCGGTTGATTTCTCACATCCTCACATCCATCAATCATCACATCAATCCTCTTCATTAACCCTGGGTTGTCCTCTGAATTGTTCAATAAGAATGTCGTCGTAATAGTCGGCTTTCTGCATCAGGTTGTGCAGAAGTTCAACGCCGGAATCAACGCTCAGGTCGTCTTCGTACGAAATAAACGAAAGCAGTACTGCTTGATTGTTTACGCTGAATATCAGTCCGTCGTTGGTATAGTTTTCGCGCAGCATATATTCATACACCGGCATAATGTTTTCTTTCGGCAGGTTGCACAAATAGGCATCAGCCACAATAAAGCGGGTTTCGCGGTTGTAGAACAGTTTAATTGTCGCGCTGCCCTCTTCAATTTCCCAGCTGTTGTAGCCCACCCGGGTTTCGTTCACCGCCCTTCCGCTTTTCTCAATCATTTTTTCGATGTTCAATGCAGCACCGGCGGGGATATACGGCTTGGGGTTCATTATCTCCAAATTAATTGTGGCTCCGCAGTTGGAACAATAGCCCGAGTCGATCATACCAGCCGACAGTACTTTCTTGCACGATTTACAGCGTGTTGAGGCAACCCTGTTCAGTGCTTCGAATTCATCAAGAGCCTGAAGCACATATTTTGCGGGAAGCGAGAACCCAAGGCTTTCGCCATCGGCAATTATAAATGTATTTACGCCGGCTATTTCTCCGCTTTCTTCCACCAGCGGACCACCGCTATTCCCCGAATTAATGGCTGCGTCAATCTGAATGTAGGCTATTTCGTTGTAATACCGCTGGGCTTTCGAAACAATGCCTTTGGTAGCGGTATATTTCAATCCGTAAGGATGACCAATGGCAAAAATAGTATTGCCTTCGGTAAGCTGATGCTCCGAAATGGGTGCTGTTTCAACAACAATTCCTTCGGGTACCTCCAGGAACGCAAGGTCGAAATACGGATCAAAATACAAGACCTTTGTGGTGGTCTTTTTAAAATTTTTCCCGCTGATTATAACTTCGTTGCAGCCTTCTATCACATGATAATTTGTTATAAAAACCTGATGTTCTTGATTGTAGAAACCGGTACCACTGCCAAAAGGGGTGGCAATTTGTATAATTACATTTTTGAAATGGTCGAATATATTTGCCATAGCTGTTACTTTGAAAAATTTAAATAGGTTATTTCATTCAATGCTGTGTATAAAAATTCGTTCATATTGCTGTATCCCAATTTGTTCAGAGCAAAACTGAGTTTGGGGTAATCGCTTCGATGCTTGGCAATAATTCGTTGAATCTCCTTTTCGATTAGCGAAACATTGAATTTTCCGGTTGTTTTGCTGTAATATTCAGAAGTTAAGCCCATTTCTTTGAAAAATTCGTTGTGCAGCACATTGTTTATCAGCTGAATAAGTTCAATCGTGGCAGGGTAGAGGCCGAAACTGAACATGGCATATCCCATGATGTACTCATATATTGCGGTTACCACATCTGGGTGTTTGTTGTCGTAATACCAGCCGGTATTTTTAAATTGTTCCAGAACAAACTCGTAAAATGTTTTATGCGAGGTAGCCGAAACATACCCGAAGGTGGCTTTAATATCGTAAAATTCTTTAAGAAGGATTTCTTTATCGACTGCAGCCAGTTTTTTAAACTCTTCGGTCATCGAACGGTTTCGTTCCACCGGACTGATGTTCTCGTTCGGATTGTAAAAAATACCGTTGATTTTTTCAATATCGTTGAGCACCCTGCCCTGAGGCACCAGTAGGTAGTCGATGCGGTAAAGCAGCGCAAGCAACAGGTACGAAATACCTCCTGCCAGATGGTCTTCATTAAGTTTTGAAGCTTTTTCAAGCTCAGTTTCAATCCATTGCTTCAGGTACTTATATCGGGTTTCTCTCACCGATGCAGCAGTATTCTGAATATGATTCACATCGATGGGCTTCAGCATAGCAAATTCATTGATAAGCGCATCATCGAGTTTATCGGCTTTCAGGGCAAGCTCTTTCAGTGAATAATACAATTTATTGGGAGATGCATCCAGCGTTTTACTGGTCAGTTTCAGGTAAATATCATTGTCTTTTATTGCAAACCTGCAGTATTGCAAGGCATAATTCATATTCATCAGTTTGCGCAGAAATGCAATATTCAGTGTTTCGAAGCTTGCAATACGCGTTTCTGCAACAAACCTTTCGTTATCGGCAATTCCTTTTATCATCTTCGACCCTTGCTCCAGTGTAAACTCAATGCTGTTGTCGCTTCGGTTCACAGTAACACTGTTTTTTGCAGGATCGTTGAGATACATGAACAGGTTGTAGTACGATTCAATATAGTTCTTTTCGCCAAACTCTTTTTTTGCCTGTTCCCATGCTTCTGTCTGTTTCTTCGACTTGTTAATGTCGGTGTACCTGCCTGCAGTGTATGCTGCTAAGGTATCAGTCTGTGTTTCGGTTTTTCCGAATAATTTATTAAATATTGACATGCTTTTGTTTGAAGTTCTTTATCGGTTTGTATGTATTTAACTCTGAAATTACCAGGGAAATGGGCCGGTACATGGGTCGCAGTCGAAATTCAGAACTGCCCCGAAGCAATATGCCTGGTCGCCTGATTTAATATGAAAATAGGCAAGGTCAACTGCATCCGAAAAAGGAGTTCCGTCGGCAAGTTTTCCGGTGATTATCACTTCATAATAGTCGCCGGTACCGGTGTAGCGGATTTCGGCTTTTTTAATTTTTATTTTTACGGCAGGGTCGTTGTCGCAACAGGCACACCAAAGAACAGCCTGCTTCACTTTTGCATCGTGCAGGTATTGTACAGCCTGCTCAGCCTGCTCTTTCGACAACCATTGCAACTGATCGGCATAAATAAAAAAACTGAATCCGAAAGTCAGTATAAAAAATAGCAGAATCGATTTCTTCATGATATCGGTAATGAATATTACAATTCAATATTATAAAAACTTTTTCTGTTTTCATAATTGGCTACTATTATTTTGGAGAAATCTGACTATGACTTAGCCTGCCGTCCTTTGTATGTGTTATAAGTTGTTCTATCATTAATGTTCAGTATATTTGCATTAACATATACGATTCGCTTTGATAAATAAAATATTCCTACAGCTTATTTTTATTACAATTTTTTGTGGTGAATGTTTTTGTGTGCCGGCAATAGAACCAAATACAAAGCATAGAGGTGCCGAATTATTAGGAATTAGTAATGATAGTGCAATTCCAAAACGGAATGCCATAAAGCTGCAACTCAGTTTGAGCAATTTTACTTTGGGCTACGAGCGGGTGTTGACCAATAAAATTAATTTCGAATTCAAATGTGGTTATATTTGGGTTCCTTCACTGTTTTTTTCGGATAATTATCCTGGTGACAATAGTTCAACCAATGGCGCATTAGTGAAAATAGGAATAAAATGTGTAGTTAAACCCAAAATTTTCCGAAAAGGCGCAATAAGCCAACCTCAATTAAACGGATTATATCTAAAACCAGAGATTTTTAATAAATTAAGGATGACTCTGTATTCCGACAACCTGGAAACTAATTACTTCGAGAACAATGGAGGGCTGCAATTATTGTTTGGTTACGAGTTTTTCGTTACTAAATCGTTGTTGATCGATTTGTACGCAGGCTGGGGTTTGAATTATCGGTATGTAAGTTCAGTTAACAATTCAATAATCCGCCTTGCTCCTTTCAAGTCATGTATATATCCAAATATAAGTCTTGGTATATGTGTTGGATTCAGTTTTAAATAGCATGAAACAGAAAATTATTATTTCAATACTACTTGCCTTACTGATGTCGGGGTGTCGAAGTATCTATTATGAAGCTACCACTCCTAATATACCCGTTTTTGATGAAGGTGAAATTATCAATGGGGGTGCCGAATTAAGTAATCATGGGTTCAATAGCAACATGAATTTCAGAATTCTTAAATATGGTGTTTTTCAAGCTAATGCGAGTTATTGCGATTGGAACTTTTTTCTAGGTGGGGCGAATTCATTCTATTCTTTTGGTTTTGGAGGAGTATATCAATCAGATAAAATGCATGTTAGTTTGGTAACAGGTTATGGTAAAGGTTGGTCGCACTTTTCAGAAGGAATTATGGATCATGAGTTTAAAGGAAACGGCGTTTTCGATCAGGTATATTTTCAACCTGCTTTAGCTTTTGGAAACAAATATTTTAAAGTAGGATTAGCTGCAAAAACAGCCTTAATGCAGTATAAAATCATTTCAACCACCTGGGGTGGTCCTGATAATCCGGGCGGTCTTTTACTAAACCACAATTACAAGTGTCTTTCAATAGAACCTGTTTTGTTTTGCAGGGTAAATATGAATTCGTTTTTCTACGCCACTTTCTATCTGGGGCGGAATTTTTTCTTTTCAGAAATCCCGTTTTATCACGACATGTCTAAAACTGAAGTGTATATAGGGTTTGGTGTAGGCTTGAAAATATCAAAGCAAATGTTCCACTCAAATAAGAGTGAGTAGATTCTTATTTGCAAAATTCACTAATTACAACTGCATTCCCTTAGTCACCAACAGCAAAAAATTCTTATTTGCTTAACTGATGTAATTTCAGCAAGTTCAAGTTGGTGGTTAATATGTAAATACTGAATAATTCCCGTGGTATTTACAATCGCACTTGTAAAAGCCAGTAAAGCAGGATAATTAATAGTAAAAAAAAGCCGGCTGTTACACCGGCTTTTCAATATTCAGAAAATGTTATTTACCGTATTTAATAGTTGCCTGAGCAGCTGCCAAACGGGCAATAGGAACCCTGAAGGGCGAGCAGCTTACGTAATTCAGATTGTTTTTAAAGCAGAATTCCACCGAAGCAGGATCGCCGCCTTGTTCGCCGCAAATTCCCACTTTCAGGTTATTACGTGTGTCACGTCCTTTTACCACTGCCATTTCGATAAGCTGTCCAACGCCATCCTGGTCAATGGTCTGGAATGGGTCGGCAGGGATTATTTTATTATCGAGGTAATCGTGCATGAATCCACTTACGTCGTCACGGCTGAAACCGAAGGTCATCTGGGTAAGGTCGTTGGTGCCGAATGAGAAAAACTCGGCTGTTTTTGCCATATTGTTTGCCAGTAGGCAAGCGCGCGGAATTTCTATCATGGTTCCGTACAGGCATTTGATTTCGCTTATGCCGAATTTGGCTTCGGTTTCTTTTTTAACCTTGTCGAAAATCACTTTCGAAACATTGAGTTCGTTAACATCGCAGGTAACAGGTACCATGATTTCGGGTATCGGTTTTTTACCTGCTTTCAGCAATTCTGCTGTAGCTTCGAAGAGAGCCCTGAACTGCATTTCGGTGATTGCAGGGTAGGTAACGCCAAGGCGAACACCACGGTGACCCATCATCGGGTTGGTTTCGTGGAGTTTATCAACTCGTTTAACCACTTCTTCGATGCTGATGCCAATAACTTTTGCAATCTCAGCCTGTTTTTCTGGGGTATGTGGAGCAAACTCATGCAGTGGCGGGTCGAGCAATCTGAAAGTTACCGGCAGCCCGTCCATTACTTCGAGAGTGCCTTTCATATCGCGTTTTACAAACGGGAACAATTCATCGATAGCAGCTTTACGTTCTGCGTCGGTTGAAGCAAGTATCATTTTGCGGAGAATGAACAGAGGCTCATCAGCTCCTTTGCCATAGAACATATGCTCGGTACGGAACAGTCCGATACCTTCAGCTCCGAAATCGCGGGCAGTTTTTGCATCAGCCGGAGTATCGGCATTGGTGCGAACACCCATCTTGCGGAATTTGTCGGCTATTTGCATGAATTTCTGGAAGCGTGGATTTTCGGTCGCATCCATCAGTTCGAGTTTTGTATTGTACACATGTCCTTTGGTTCCGTTCAGTGTGATCAGATCGCCTTCCTTCATCACAATTCCTGTTTCTTTTATGGTAGCGGTTTTTTTCGATTCGTTAACATCGAGCATTCCCGCACCCACAATACAGCATTTACCCCATCCGCGGGCAACGAGGGCAGCGTGCGAGGTCATACCACCCAATGCGGTGAGAATACCATCGGAAACGCGCATACCTTCCACATCTTCGGGATTGGTTTCTTTACGAACGAGAATAACTTTTTCGCCTTTGCGTGTCCATGCAACAGCATCTTCAGCGCTGAAAACGATTTTGCCGACAGCAGCTCCCGGGCCTGCAGGAAGTCCTTTTACAACAGGGGCTGCATTTTTCTCAGTTTCAGGATTTACGATAGGGTGGAGCAATTCATCAAGCTGTGCTGGTTCAACACGCATTACAACCGTCTTTTCATCGATCATACCTTCGGCAAGCATATCCATTGCCATATTCAGGGCAGCGGTACCGGTGCGTTTTCCCACACGGCACTGCAGCATATACAGTTTTCCTTCCTGAATGGTAAATTCAATATCGAGCATATCGTGGAAAGTGGTTTCCAGTGTTTCACGAATATCGCAGAGTTCCTTATAAATAACAGGGTACAATTCCTGCATCGAATGCAAGTGCTTGTTCTGTTCGTTTTTGGTGTCGCTGTTCAATGGGTTTGGAGTGCGGATTCCGGCTACTACATCTTCGCCTTGAGCATTGATAAGCCATTCGCCGTAGAACAAATTTTCACCGGTTGCCGGATTACGTGTGAAAGCAACACCGGTTGCTGAAGAATCGCCCATGTTACCAAACACCATAGCTTGTACGTTCACTGCTGTACCCCAGTTATCGGGAATACTTTCGATACGGCGATACGAAATAGCTTTTTTACCGTTCCAGCTTTTGAAAACGGCTTTAATTCCTCCGATGAGCTGTTCTTTGGCATCATCGGGGAATTCAGTGCCAAGCACTTCTTTTACTTTTTTCTTGAAAGCTTCCGATAAATGTATTAAATCGTCTGTCGAGAGGTCGGTGTCCGATTTATATCCTTTGGCATGCTTATATTCATCAAGCATTTCGTCGAGCTGGCGACGGATGTTTTTATCGAGACCTTCGGCTTTGTCCATTACCACATCGGCATACATCATAATCAACCGGCGGTAAGAGTCGTAAACAAAACGTGGGTTATTGGTTTTCTTGATCAAGCCGGGCAAAGTTGCAGAGCTCAATCCAATATTCAGAACGGTGTCCATCATACCGGGCATCGATTTGCGAGCACCCGAACGGCACGACACGAGCAACGGGTTTTCTTTGTCGCCGTATTTCATACCCATATTTTTTTCCATCAGTTCCATGCCTTTCCATACATCTTCCATTAACCCGTCGGGAAGCTGACAGTTGTTTTCATAATATTCAGTGCAGGTTTCAGTGGTAATAGTAAGACCTGCAGGTACGGGCAGACCCAGTAAACACATTTCAGCCAGATTGGCACCTTTGCCACCCAGCAAATTTTTCATGTCCGATTTGCCTTCAGCGTTTTTATTTCCAAAAGTGTAAACGCGTTTTATTTTACTCATTTTAATAGGATTTATATTTAACAATCAGGAAATTTTAATTCAAATACTTATTAGTCAAATTTTTACTAAATAGGATGCAAATTTAATCGAAAATTTGGGTGTTTACATAAAAAAATGAAAATAGATTGACTTTTTAAAAGCTGTTTTTAATTCAGGTAAAATGTACCGATGGTTTTTAAAACTGAAAATAGATAAACGCCTGCATGTCGGAACATATCGATTGATACACTACAAAAACCACCAATGTGCAGACAACTGCCTGAGCCCAGTGTGGCATGCCAATGAATCTGTCGCGCCATTTATCCTTGAATTTATAGCTCAGCCAATGGGTAACAAAACCAAACAACATGATTAGCCATACTTTATAGTATGCAGCCATTACCTGAAAGAAAACCGAACCGTTGAATGAATACCAGATACGTTTTAGCATAGTTTCGGCAGTTGTATAATCGGGGGCCCTGAAAAATACGCGTGTAAAAGTGATGAAGGTGAATGTAAGAGCAATCTTCCATACGGTTGCAATCCAGTGGTTTGTGTGCTCCCATGGACTTATTTTACGCCAGTACTTGTACACCAGTACTCCCAAACCATTAAGTCCGCCCCATATCATAAAATTCCAGCTTGAACCATGCCATAAACCCCCTAATAACATGGTGATCATTAGGTTAAGATTGGTTTGTATTTGCTTTCGTGCTTTTACCGAGAAACGCATTAATAAAAGAACTACTATTGTGAATGCAATCAGAATAATAGTAACCCATGTATTTGCTGCTAGTAGCACAAATACTGCAATTATAAGCGCAAAATTTATGTAGGTTCCCGGGCTAGCACTACGGTTACCGCCCAGCGGTATATACAGGTAATCTTTCAGCCACGACGAAAGCGACATGTGCCAGCGCGACCAGAAATCGCTGCAGTTTTTTGCCTTGTAGGGGGAATTAAAGTTTTGGGGCAATCGGAAGCCCATCAACAATGCAACACCGATAGCAATGTCGGTATAGCCCGAAAAATCGACGTACACCTGCAGCGAATATCCAATCATTGCCAGTGCGCTTTCAAGGCCGGAATACATGTCGGGATTCGCAAAAATCCGGTCAACAAAATTCACGGCGATGTAGTCGCCAATCATGATTTTTTTTATCAGACCTTTTAGAATTAAAAACAAAGCCATACCGAATTCATACCGGTTGAGCCTGAATTTTTCATAAATCTGTGGTACAAATTCCGATGCTCTAACTATTGGTCCTGCAACAAGTTGCGGAAAGAACGATACATAAAATCCGAAGTCAATGATGTTTTTCACCGGGGCAAGTTTCCTTCGGAAGATGTCAACTGTGTAAGATATGGTTTGAAAGGTGAAAAAAGAAATCCCTACTGGGAGGAATATTTTAGACGTGTCGAAATGAGAGCCCGTTAACAAGTTCGAAAATTCAGCGAGGTAGTTATATGCCGTAAAATGAGTCCCAAACATCTGGTTTGCAGCTTCAACAATGAAATATGCATACTTGAAGTAGGCGAGCACACCCAGATTGACAACAATACTCAGTGCCAACAGCCATTTTCGCTTTTTGTTGTCGTTCGATTTATATACCCACTTGCCAATGTAGTAGTCTACTACTGTGCTGAATATCAGCAAGAAGAAAAAGAATCCGCTTGATTTATAATAGAAAAACAGACTGAAAATAAGCAGATATAATGATCGCGCAGTATTTTTCTTTGCAAGAAAACTATATCCGAGCAAAACCACGGCAAAAAATCCCCAGAAGAAAAAGCGGGTAAAAATCAGTGGAGCATTCTGATCGTAAACAAAAATATCCCAGATATTACTTATGCTCATATTATTGCTGATTTAAAGCATTTCTGATAATATATTGTTCAAAATCTTTTTGTATGGCTTCGAAGAAAAGCCGGGCAAGAATGGTATACCCTTCCTGTGTAAAATGTATTCTGTCGCGCTGTGCAAGTCCATCCTGCTTCCATAAATTAATTGACCTGTTGCCCCCCATTGCCGCGTGAAAGTCCCATACCGAGGCTCCGAATTCTGCAGCAACCTGGTTCATTGCTTGCAGCACTTCTCCTGCGTGTTCGTTGTGTGAACCACGGTAATAATAAAAATCGGAATTGGTGGTAAGGATTATCGCTGCTGCCGGACAAACTTCTCTTACCATGGAAAGCAGAACCCAATAATTGTCGGCATACCTGTCTCCGGTAAAGTTCTTACCTGAAGCATCATTCACTCCAATCGAAAAAACAATCAGGTCGGGATCAATACAACACAGCTGCTGCTGTAAACGGCCGGCTTTGAAGTAAGAAATGGTGCTTGCTCCATTTATACCAATACCTGAGTAGTGAATGCCATTAGTCATTTTTTCGAGGTAGGCTCCGTAAAAATACAAGGTATCGTCGCCTGAATCCGTTTTTTGAAAAAGCAGATTCAGTGAATCACACTCTCTATTCAGGTAAAAAACTGTAGCACCTGAAACTGAATCGAATGTGGAATAATTAACTGCGGATTCGGGAATCAATGACACGGAGTAGGTACCTTTTATGTCGCTGTGGAAAACACTTACTTTATCGAAGCTGTGTTTGTATATGTCGGCAGTCTTATTGAATTGAATTCCAATTTCTGCAATGCTGTCGCTGCAGATGGCAGTAATCCCTCCAACACCTATTGGGCACGAAACATTTTGATCGGTGATTTTTGCAATTTCCCAGTTCCCTTCATATGACGAACGGTAATAGTAAGGGTGATTGGTTTTTGCAATACTGAATGGGAACACGTATCCCGGACCTCCTTCGATGCATCTGCTCATGTTTTCAAAATTGCATCGTATTTGCCATGGCCAAATTCCTGCCTGAATATGCGATGCCCCGAAGTGCACGATGTGCAAATTTCCGCTTCCTTCGAAAATAAGCCGGTCGAGTTTTTCGTAGAAACAGTTTATGGTACTACTATCACCATAGGTGCGGAATAGTACAGAATCGCTTTCAATATATCCGAAGGTATAGTTTCGGTATGGAATTCTGCTTGTCTGCCCTGATGCACCATATATCACTGATGTGCAAATGACAAATGAAAGGATTATGTTTTTCATTTGGGTGCTTTTATCCTTTCATTATACTCGGAATATTCCAATATCAACGAATTGTAAAACATATTCGCAACTACAACCGTACCTTGTGGTGTGAAATGGGTATAATCGGCACCTGCCAATGGCGGATTGGCATTTACCCACGATATCATGGAGTTTTTACCTCCCATAGCTTCGTACATATCCCAGTACACACCTCCAGCTTTCAATGTTGCTGCCTTAAGTTCGTTTCTTACGGTTTCGAGAATAGGGTAGGTGGTGTAGTAATCTTTTTCTTTGTACGACATATCGGATGGCCCTATTACGATTATGCAGGCATCGGGAACCAATCTTTTAAGAAAAAGGAGCTGAGAGTAAAAATAGCTTGCATGTAAGGCGGCATTTTTAGCATCTTTAATATAGGGCATCACATTTCCCCCGAATTGCAGTATAAACAAATCAACGTCAAGACGGGTAAACATTTGCGAAAGCAAGGAGCCGTCGGTAGTAGTAAATACGGTTCCGCTGCTGCCACGCAAAGCGATGTTGTCGATATACACCCCCTTGTCGTCTTCAAATGAAATTGCATAAAAATCGGGGCTGTCGTTTCCTTCAAATTCAAACCTGATGTTTTCGAGATATGTTGAACTTTTATATTCAAATACTGTCATCCCTTCTCCTGCTTTCAGCGAGTCGGTAACAAGCACTGTTTCGCCACTGATGATGCTTATTTTTACCCGCGCTTTAGCATTCCCGTAGTAAATTGACACATTTTTAAACTTCTTTGTGTTTGAATAAGCCAGATCCGATTTTGTAAAACTGAGCCATGCTTTATATTTGGTTTCAGGAAGGGTCGCACCGGAGTCGACAATTGGTGCAAACCGACTAAAGGCTATCATAGCACCATATTTTTTATGTTTTACCAGAGGGTTGATCATAACAAAACCCGGGTATCTTGTCCAGTTTGAAGAGTTTTCCTGAATGATACTAAATTGGGAGTAAACCACACCGGCAGTTGAAAGCCCCATGCCCAGACCGCCGAAGCGCGATTGGAGTTTGTTTCTTAAAAATGCAGTAATCCTATCGCCTTCAATCTGACTGTCGCCGTAATGCATTACTCTTATTCTTCCATCTTCGTCAGGGTTGTTAAGCTTGGCAAAAAACGGGTCGAGAGCATGTGGATTGTTTTGCGGAAATTCAAGAGGAGTAATTAGCTTTTTCAATTCTTCAATATCAAGAGGAGATAGACTGTCGTCGACCTTCATTCCTAAGGAATCGATGTTGAATTGCTTAGAGAGCAGCGAATCAATATCAAGTCTTGCGTCTTTTTTTGAAAACATCTCCGAAAATGAAGGGAAATACAATACCAAATTATTCGTTAACCGAATACCACTGCGTGGAAAAATTGCCATGATGATTCCGAGCATACCTATTACAACTGCAACAAACAACAACACCTGCCTGGGCTTCATTTCTTTTTATAAATTTTAAGTGTTTGACCAATTTGGATTTTTTCGGGGTTAGTAATATTATTCCATTGCATAATGTCTTCAGCCGAGACTCCCGGATACTTCTTTGCGATTTCGTAGAGATAATCCCCTTTTTGAACAACATAATTTTCCTGAAAAACAAGATTCTTCATGTCCGGTGTTTTGGGTGTATTGTTCTGTTTGGGAGCAGTAGGAGTGTTGGTTTTGGCAACTGTCTTCTTTTTGAAGATAATAATCTTCTTACCTGCATAAATTGTGGTTCCCGAAATATCGTTCCAGTCTTTTATATCGTTAATGCTCACATGAAATTTCTCAGCAATATATCCTAAATTGTCGCCGGATTCAATAATATACTCAATTTTTTCGTAATCGCTGCTGTTATACTCTGGAGTTTTGTGTGTAGCATAATTACCATCCGGAATCTTAGGCTTTGGAAAGAAAACACTATCCCTGAAAATGGCAATGGAATCTTGCTTTTCAACAAACAGCTTTGCATAAAACGAGGGTAAAATTAAAAGTACAGGTTTCAGGTCACCATAAATAACATCGCAAATAATGTGCGGGTTTAAAGCTTTTATACTGTCGGTACTGATATGTAATACTGCTTCTAACTGACCGGTATGAATTTTTTTCTGAACTGTTACTGAATCGAGAACCTCAGGAAGAAATCCATAGTGAATTTTTTGTACCTGATTTAAATGACTGTTGCACCATAAAATAGAAGCGATAAAAACATTGAACACTGCTTTGTCGTTTTCGTGCATAAAGCCGGAATTCTCATCGATTATTTTATTTACATACGCCGGACTTGAGGTATATGCCAAAATAGCAAGATCCCATCTCCCAAACAATTCATGTAAGGTGTTTAGATATGTTACAGCTGCTTTCGTGCTCAACGAAATATCAAACCTGTCGTCGCGGCATGAGTCGGCAAACAGCCCATATCGCAATGCAGGAAAATATTGAAGTTTCCAGATGCCGGCTGTTTCATCAGCTCCGGCAAACAAGTGGTTCATACCGGTCAAGGCAATGGGAAGACAGGCAAAGTCGCTGCTTATTACTCCGGAATTACTCAGGGGACTTATTAGTTTGGTCAGGAAATAATACTGAGAGAGTATCTTACATTTGTCCTTGTCGGGGAGTTCACACAAGTGGTTGTAAGCATATTTTACATCGTCACTTATCGCATAGGTTTCGCCGGCAATCATTATGGCCCCGGGGAATTCATTCAACCGTGAATCGAAAGATATTCCTATGCAGTTGCATTTCAATACCTTATTATCGCTTTGGCTCACGTTACGGCTGACCAAGTCGAAGTATTCAGAAGTGGTAAGCGTTTGAGAATGCAAACCTACTGATAATAAGATTGCTGTGTTTGAAAGAAATATCTTTGCGCAAGTTTTCATTCCTGATAAAACAGGCGACAAATATATAGGTTTTAATTCCGCTAAAAAAGAAATTATAGAAAAACTTAAGCCATGTAAAATTGATAGAAGAACCTTGACAAGAAGTAATCAGAAAAAGCTATTCAAATAAGGTGATGCCTTACGGTGAATGGGCTTAAAACGAAACGATTATTTATAAATTAACATCAATTTTATCTTCAGCACCTTCATCCGATTCATAATATTTGTATTGGTTGAAGCCGAACAACTTGGCAAATAAGTTGCGAGGGAACTTACGTATATAGGCGTTGAAATCTTTCACAACATTAATATAAGCATCTCTTGCAAGTTTAATCTGAATCTCAGTGTTTTTGAGTTCCGCACTAAGTGACATGAATTGCTGGTCGGCTTTCAGATTTGGATATTGTTCTACAACAACCATTAGCCTATCTAAAGAAGAATTTAAATTCTTGTTTGCAGCATCAAGTTCTTGCAAGGTTGCTTCATTAACATCTTCCGCTTTTATTTCTATACTTGATGCTTTCGAACGGGCTTCGATTACTGCTGTAAGTGTGCTTTTTTCGAAGTCAGCATATCCCTTCACAACATTAACAAGATTGCCAATCAGGTCATACCTGTACTGATAGGCTGTTTCAACCTGTGACCATTGTTTTTTCACAGTTTCATCTCTTTCAACCGTTTTGTTGTAAATGCGTATACCCCAAATGGTAAGGAGCAATAAAATGACAAGAATAGGAGTTCCGATAAGAAGGGCGCCAAGACATCCAAGCCCTTTTGTTTTTGTTGATTGATTGTTTTCAGTATTCATATTGGTTATTTGTTTTTGTAAAAATACGATTAATTCATAAAAAAAAGCAAGCGTGAGCCTGCTTTTTTAAAATTACTTGTATTTAAACTTTGCTATTTTACTAAGAGCGTCTCAACCTGTTCTGCTTGTTCGGGAACAACTTCATCAAGGTTGATTTCATCAGTTCCGTTCAATTTGTTCATGTTCTCTATGAAAAGGCCTGTTGACTTTTCGATGGCATCATTCTTCTCCGAAAGGGCTTTTTTGTAATCATCTTCGTACCCTTTCGATTTTTTGCCATTTTTCACTCTTTCCTGATCTTCTTTAATCTGAGAGTTGATTTTATTAATAATCTCATAATATTCTCCGGCAATTTTCTTCAACTGGTCAAACTCCGAGCTTTTTTCATTTTCCAAAGTGTCTTTCGAAATCACTTCGTCTTTATAGAATTCTGCGAATTTATCATTGAACTGATTAAGTTTGAGAATACTCATATCAACGTCTTTGGCAACGTCATATTTCTTGCAGGATGCTATTGATAATGTTAGTACCACAGCAATCGACAGATATAATATTTTTTTCATTTTTTTCATTTTTTAAAATTTAAATATTAATATGAATTACTTGGTTATTCTCTCTAACCATTTCAACATGAGCAACATTGTAAGCATCGAAAGGAAGCATGCTCCAACAAAAACAGTCCATGTTAACCAAACCGGAGTGCTTTCATATAAAACGGCACCGATAAAAAGTAACTGATTCCCAATTGCAGTAGCACCAAGCCATCCTCCTTGCATTACACCCTGAAGATGAGGCGGAGCAACTTTTGATACAAAAGAAATTCCAAGTGGGCTAATGAACAATTCTGCAACAGTAAGAATAAAATAGGTGCCTATTAGCAACATAGGAGTAATTTTTGCTGCATCATCAAGTGGGCTCCCCTGAATGTCTTTAACAAGTGGCAATCCGTAAGATCCTATTGTCATAACAACATAAGCAAGTGCTGCAATCCCCATCCCTATTGCAATCTTTTTGGGAGTTGAGGGTTCCTTCCCTCTGGCTCGCAACCATCCAAAAACTGCCATCACTATAGGAGTAAGCAGAACAATAAAAATTGGATTTATCGATTGGAAAATCTCGGCACCTTGAATTGTAACAAACCCCAGATTCACTTTAATGCCTGAAAGATCAGTAAAATCGCGGGCAAACATGGTTAATGTCAATCCGTTTTGATGGAACGAAAACCAAAAGAAAATAACAATTGCAAAAACAGCCAGCAGAGCATACAAACGCTGTTTAACTTCTTTTGCCTCCATTTTAATGTCACCGGTTTCGTTTTTCCCTGCAGCTTTTTTACTAACATTTGGAAACGTCTTTCTATTCAACAAATAAATCAATAAAGACACACCCATTGCACAAATTGCAGCAACGAAAGCGTAATGGAAACCTGTAGTAAAAACATTCAGGTACTCGTTGGCGAAACTAGTCAGGTTGGTTGCTGCTGAAGATACTTCAGTTGCGAGTGATTGAAATTTGCTTGTTGGGTCAAGAGCAAAAGTTTGTTCAGCCAGTAACTGGGCTTTATCTAAAGCTCCGGAACCAACAATTTTTGTTGTTTCCAATGTCCCCTCAATGTGTTGATGACACAAGGCAGGAAGATTGGCATTGTATTCAAAAGCATGTTTCCCAAGCCACCAGTTCCTAATGCCGATTGCAGTAAATGGAGCAAAAATAGCACCGAGGTTGATAAACATATAGAATAATGAAAACCCGGAATCTCTCATTTTACCGTAAGTGGGATTATCATACATCTGCCCAACCAATGCCTGAAGATTGCCTTTGAACAGGCCATTCCCAAAAGCTATGACGAATAAACCTGAACATGTTAAAATTAGCATGAGTGTTTGGTTGTCAACAGGAGTTTTTGTCGGTATGGCTATCATTAAATAACCTATTGCCATCACAATCAGGCCTGTAAGAATTACTCCCTTGTAATTTCTCAATCTGTCGGCTATAAGACCTCCGACAAATGCCAGAATATAGATTGAAAAATAAAACACGGAATAAATAAGCCCGGCATCTTTACCATTCAGACCAAATTTTGCCTGAAGAAACAACACAAGAATCGCCATCATAGTATAAAACCCAAAGCGTTCTCCCATGTTTGTTAAAGATGCAGCCAATAATCCTTTCGGATGATTCTTAAACATAATTAATTAAGTTTTAGTTAATACTCGTTTTTTTTTCAGCGCAGACAAATATATAAATCTTTTTTTAGTGTCCAAGTTTTATTTTTTATCATTACGGTGTATTTTTGTTGAAAACAGGATTGATGAAAGTTTTTACCGCAGCACAGATTCGCGAAATCGATAAAGCCACAATACAACTTGAGCCGATATCGTCTGTCGACTTAATGGAAAGAGCGGCGGGAGAGATATTTTTCTTGCTCGAGGTGTTTATTACTAAATTACACAAAGTGGTTGTTATCTGTGGTCAGGGTAACAATGGTGGCGACGGATTTGTGTTGGGAAGAATGATTAACAACAGTGGTTTTAACTGTATGGTATATGTAGTTCAATCGGAAAGAGGATGGTCAGAAGATGCCCTTACCAACTATGAACGATACCGGAAACTGTTTCCTGAGAAGATTAAAACAATTGGCAATATTACCGATTTGCCGACGCTTGATATTTCTACTATTGTTGTTGATGCCATCTTTGGATCAGGCCTCAATCGTCCGGTTGAAGGTCCCGAAGCTGAAGTGATTAAGTTTGTCAACGATACCGAAGCAATAGTAATTTCGGTAGACATCCCCTCCGGTTTATTTGCCGAAGATAATTCCGACAATACCGGAGCAATTATGCAGGCTGATTTTACAATTACCATACAAACACCTTATCTATCGTTTTTCTTCCCTGAAAACGCCCGGTTTGTCGGCGAATGGTACATCGCACCCATTGGCTTGCATAAGGAAACGATCTTTAACACTCCTACTCCATATATTTACGTTGACGATGAGTTGATTGCGGAGGTATTCAGAACAAGGAAGAAATTTGCATATAAAAACAATTTTGGACATGCTTTGCTGGTTGCCGGATCTAAGGATAAACCCGGTGCGGCAGTGTTGGCGGCAAAAGCCTGCATGAGGTCTGGTTGTGGGCTACTGACTATGCACGTTCCCAAAGGTGTTCAGGCTTGTATGGTTGAAGCTGTTCCCGAAGCCATGCTTCAGGTTGACGAAAACGATAATGATTTTACAATGATTACAGGGATTAATTCGTACGATGCTGTGGGAGTAGGGCCGGGACTTGGTACAGGAGAAGCAGTGAGGAGTGCATTCAGATTGTTACTGACTGAGAATAAGCACCCGCTGGTGCTCGATGCCGATGCGTTGAACATGATTTCACAAGAGAAAGATTTGCTGAACATTTTACCCGAAAATACCATTCTCACTCCTCACATTGGTGAATTTAAACGACTGTTTGGGGATTATGAAAATTCATATTTGAGGTTGCAAGCCCAAATGGACTTGTCGGTCAGATACCGAATAATTATAGTTTGCAAAGGGGCTTACACAGCAGTAACTACACCCGATGGCCATTGTTATTTTAACTCAACCGGAAATCAGGGTATGGCTACAGCGGGATCTGGTGATGTTTTGACAGGGATAATCTTGTCGTTGCTTTCACAGGGATACGATGCCGCAATGGCTGCAATTTTTGGAGTATGGCTACATGGCCGGGCTGGTGATTTGGCATTGGATAAACAATCATACGAGTCGTTGATTGCAGGCGATATAATAAACAATATTGGGGGTGCGTTTAAAACGATAAATAAATAATTGATTATGAGAAAATTAACAATTCTGCTTTTTGTTGTTGGATTGGCTGTTGCATCATGTAAAACGAATTTTAATGTTGTTCACATTAAGGACAGCAATTACCAGATAAAGAAAAGCGGTTTTTTCTACTCCTTACCGCGTTTAATGTTTGAGGTAAAACTTCAGATTGAAAAAACTCAGTTTGTTGCCGGGCCATATTGTAATTATGCGAATAAATACCTTGGAATCGAGAACGTAGTTACAGAAAATTATACCGAATATCAGATAAGCTCAGTATTACTGACTCCACTTTATGAGCCAGATCCGGCGGCAGTTTTTTTTGTTGATCCGGGGAGTAAAAACGGAGGATGTAAACTGGCTATCAGCAACAATGGTATATTGACCGGCTATAATATCGAAGAACCTGATGACCCTGAAGTACAAACTGAAATCAACCCAATTATTGTTCCCTCACATTCCGGTAAAACCGTATGGTTTACCGACCTTACCGTGAAACGTAACTTCTCCGATATTCAGGACACGACCTACCGCGTGATAAAAACTGATTCTGTGTACCAGAAAATACCGATTATCAATACAAAAATCACCAGCAAAGACATTGAACAAAAAGCCGAAGAAGCCGCCAATTTTGTTATAAAGCTGCGGAAACGGCGTTTTAAGCTCGAAACTGCACAAACCGAGCAAATTCCCGATGGGTATGCTATGGAGAAAATGATTGGCAGCTTAAATGAACTTGAAAAGGAATATATTGATTTATTTATTGGGAAAAAGCATACGCAGGAAGAAGTTTACTGCTTGTTTTTTATTCCGGAAAAAAACACAACACCCGTAATCCTCTTCTGGTTTTCGGAGAACGAAGGTGTATCTACTTCCGAAAAAGAAGGCTTTTATCCGGTTACCGTCGAAATAACAAATTATGAAATCAACGATGAAATCAGTCGTTTCTACAATAGGCAAACAGAGTTTAGCCCAAAATACAGGGGGCTGTATTACAGGATACCGGGGCAGGCAAATATGAAGATATTTGCCGATGGAGTTTGCTATTTAAACGATGTGTTCACCGTTCCCCAATTTGGGCACCTGAATTTTATCGACGAGCAATTGATGAAAAATAAAAACTTGCAAATCAGTTTCGATAAAAACTCAGGAGCATTACGCTCCATAAAATAGAAATGCATGTTCCTGCCAAAATAGCTAAAACATGTTACCTACTGATAATTATTTTATCACTTACTCCATCTGTAAATTTGTTTGCACAGACACAGGAAGTAAAGCTGAAAGTTTATCAGTACAACATCAACAAAGATATAGTTGAAGCTGTTTTCCGATCTTTTCCTGATAGCATTTCTGCCATACAATATCTTAACTCATTCCGCACAGATTATCTTTCGAAGGGGTATCTGGCAGCAGGTTACGATAGTATTGTATTTAGGAAGAATGATATTTCTGCCTACTTTTTAAAAGGGTTGAAATATTCATGGGAAAATATTCAGGTTCGTGCTGAAGACACAATTACTGCTAAGATTTATAATTTGCGCAGGTATAAAGACGATAAGATTACAGAAAAAGAATTTGGATATTTATTGAACGATGTTGTGTCGGCATACGAAAATATAGGATATCCGTTTTGTGTGGTCTGGCTCGACAGTATTTCGTTCCGGAATAACCTTGTGTCTGCCGTAATATGTACCGACCCCGGTGATTTTATTGTATTGGATAGCCTTATTCTGAAGGGCAACAGTAGGGTTAAACTGCCATACCTGAAGAAATATCTTGGGTTTAAGGATGGAAGTATTTATAAGGAGAAGTACATCGAAAGTATGAATACATCGCTCAATAATCTGGCTTTTATAAATCAAAGCAAAAACCCTGAAATTGCATTTGGAAAAAATACTGCTGACGTAATTTTATATCTCTCCGATAATAAAACATCTTCTTTTAGTGGTATTATTGGGTTTCTGCCCGAAGAACAGACTTCTGGAAAACTCTTGGTTACAGGGGACGCTGATTTGTTTTTGCAAAATTTGCTTGGAAGAGGAGAGCATCTTGCATTGAACTGGACTAGGTATCAGGCATTGAGCCAGACACTTAAAGCTGATTTTAGCTTTCCTTATTTTTTAAACTCTAATATTGGTATAGCTGCAGGATTCGATATGTTTAAGCAAGACACCAGCTACTTAAATCTGACTTCCAGAGTTGGTTTACGTTACATGGCTCAGGCAAATAACGGGGTTTTGGTTTTTTACGAAAACATTTCATCCTTCCCAATTGGAAATACCGAAGAATCGGGAAGCATGGCCAACTATTCAGGCTTTACCTCACACATGCTGGGTCTGGGTTATTCTGTAACACGCTATGATTATTTTTATAATCCATCAAAAGGGTATTCTCTGTCGGGGGAGGCATCATCCGGTATTAAAAAAACCGATTCAGACACTTCTATAAAAAGCAATCCTGTGGTGATGCTGGGGATTAATGCGAAGCTTTATATTCCAATTACTCAAAGGATAGTCTGGAAGCAGTCGATTGCATCGAAGGCATTGTTTTGCAGCAACATTTACCGCAATGAGCTTTTTCAGTTGGGCGGGATAAAATCATTCAGGGGGGTTGCCGAAAACACACTGGAGGCATCATCATTTGCCATTGTTACTTCGGAAATCCGTTATTTGTTTGAGCGAAATTCAGCAGTGTTTGCTTTTTGCGATTACGGTTGCATTTATAACGAAGTCACTACTGTTGATCGCCTGGGATTTCCTGTAGGCTTTGGTGTGGGAATCGACCTGCAGACTAAAGCTGGTATATTTTCTTTGGCTTATGCCTATGGTATATTTGGGCAGGGGAGCTTCGACTTACGTGCGGCCAAAATACATTTTGGTTATATAGCCAGATTTTAAGATGAATTTTCGGATGGGGAAAGCACTTTTCGATAATTGAAGGTGCTATAAGTAAATTGTTAACAAAGCTTGTTAATAAACCGGGTTTTTGAAGAAAATTTATTACACTTATTAACAGCGATTTTTCTAACTCCCTTGAAATGCTTGTGCAAGAATAAAAAAGGCAACATTGTAGATACTAGGAACGGGTGAATACGGCTTCGAGGCTTGAACAGAAAATAGAAATATTTACGGAATACTTTCTGAACCATCGATTGGATGATAAACTTCAATATCAGTATTGACAAAGGATATGTAATATTTCATTCATTATAAAAACGATTATTACCAATGTTTTTTTCCGAATGTAACAATGGTGGAATGTAGTTGTTCTTATTCAGGCTTCCGTTGAACTTTTGCGATGAGGCAAAAAGGCATTGTAACGCTTGCAATGAAATATACTCATAAATATTAACAATAACCTCAAATTGAAAACGTAAGATAACATCACTTATAAATCAAAAACTGCTGAAGCGCTCATTTAGTAAGTTGCATAGCGGGTACTGCCAAAATATAAAATCATAAAAGTTTGTCAAAAATTTATTCGTGTTGAAAACGCAGCTTTCAATTTGTTGATATTTTGAATAAAAATACTTATTTTCGCAACCTGATTGAAATTTTGAACAAATTCCTTCTGATTATTGTTTAGTAATCGCTAAGGATTATTATTTTGAGGATTGTGTATTTCTGTTGATGCGAATTTGCTTAGAATTGCCAAATGCTTTTTTGATTTTGAACTGATGAACTAAAATATTTTGTTAAATTAAATAAAACTAATATTATGAAATGCATAATAATTGATGATGAGCCCCTTGCAAGAGAGGGTATGAAAATGAACATCAGCGAAGTGCAAAGTCTTGAATTGGTTGGCGAATTTGATGACGCAATAAAAGCAACCGATTTTTTGCATGAAAATGATGTGGACCTTATGTTTCTCGATATTGAAATGCCGGGAGTTTCAGGATTGAATTTTCTGAAAGACCTTACAAATCCTCCGCTTGTTATTCTCGCAACAGCCTATCCTCAATACGCTGTTGAAGCTTACGAACTTGATGTTGTCGACTATCTCGTTAAGCCCATTAAACTCGACCGCTTTCTGAAAGCAATCGCTAAAGTTGAAGAAGTTATGAAACTGACCAAAAACACTTCGATGCTGGAAGCCATTGAAGATAATTTCATTTTTATTAAGTCCGATAGAAAATACGTTAAAATCAACTTTGAAGAAATTCTTTTCATCGAAGGTTTGAAAGATTACGTTATTCTGCATACATTACACGGGAAATATATGACTGCAATGAATGTGAAAACCATTCATAATAAATTGCCCGAGGACATATTTATCAGAACCAGTAAATCCTATATTATCAACATCAATCATATTAAAGAAATCGATGGAAATGATGTGATAATACACGATAATAAAATTCCAATTGGAAGATCGTATCGTGATGAATTCCTCGAATTCGTGAACAAACGTTTGCTTAAGAGATAGATATTATCAATGATATTTCGAAGGAATATGCTCAGTGCAGCGTATTCCTTTTTTTGTTGTTATAAAGTTGGTGTAAAATATACGATGCAATCATAATTATTGTTATATTTGAACATTGCTTAATTTTATCCTGACCCCATGGATAGTATGGAATATATCGATTATGAAGCTTTCGAAAAAAGGACAATGAACGATGTTGGCTTCCAACAGGAGTTCTTGGGCCTTTCGGCTACGCTTTTCGAACAATATCATGATCAAATGTCTGAAGCTGCTGAAAAAAAAGAATATGTGATTATTAAAGGTTTGGCGCACAAGGCAAAAACCGGAGCAGCATTAATGGGCATGGATAATGTAAGTGCCGAATATCAGAAACTGGAGAATGAAATTCTGGTTGACCATTACGACCCCATGATGATAGTAAGAATTGAAGCAATTCGCAACGCATTCAACAATTGTATCGTGCTTTTAAAACAATATATTAATTCTAAAAATAAATAAACTATGGGACTTTTTGACAAAATTAAAGCTGAATTTATTGATATCATTGAGTGGCTCGACCCGTCGAATGATATTATTGTACATCGCTTCGAGAGGTATCACAACGAAATTAAAATGGGTGCAAAGCTTACAGTACGCGAATCGCAGGTTGCTGTTTTTATAAACGAAGGTCAGATAGCCGATGTTTACACCCCCGGAATGTACACGCTTACAACGGAAAACATGCCGATTTTATCAACGCTCAAAGGTTGGAAATATGGGTTTAACAGTCCGTTCAAAGCAGAGGTGTATTTTGTTAATACAAAAAAATTCCTCGACAACAAGTGGGGAACACCCAACCCTGTAATGCTCCGTGATCCTGAATTCGGGCCAGTAAGAATACGGGCATTTGGAGTTTATGAATTCAGGGTAAAAGACGCAGCAACTTTTATTAAGGACATTGTTGGTACCGATGGCGAATTTACCACAGAAAAAGTTACCAATCAACTCAGAAATATAATTGTTACCCGTTTTACCGACGCTGTTGCTGAATCAAAAATTCCGGTTCTCGACATGGCTTCAAATTATAATGAGTTTTCGCAGTTCGTCGGAAAAGCCATTATCGAAGAGTATGCCGAATATGGGCTTGAAATGACAAAATTCCTGGTATCGAACATAAGCCTTCCACCCAATGTGGAAGAAGCCCTCGATAAGCGTACCAGCATGGGTGTTATTGGTGATCTGGGAAAATATACCCAGTTTCAGGCAGCCAATGCGATGGAAGCAGCCGCAACCAACCCCGGTGGAGGTGCTGCATCCGAAGGTATGGGCATGGGGATGGGTTTTGCTATGGCCGGTCAGATGATGAATGCAATGAATCAGGGAAACCAGCAACAGCAACAACAACAACAACAAGCAGCAGTTCCGCCACCAATTCCGGGACAGGTTAAGTACTTTATAGCCACAAATGGTCAGCAAAGCGGTCCTTTCGACATAGCTACATTGTCGCAATATGCAAAAACAGGCCAATTGACTAAAGACACTCTGGTTTGGAAAGAAGGCATGGCATCCTGGGGAAAAGCCGGCGAACAGACTGACCTCAGCGCTGTTTTTGGAAGTGTTCCGCCGCCGCTACCCCCCGCGTAACCCTAAGTTAAACCTAAATACTAACCCCATGAAAACAACTTTCTTCCTTATCGGTTTGTCCCTTTTGATTCAAACCGGTGTTTATGCGCAATGGACAAATATTGATGAGCCACTTCATAGGAGAGGTTCAAGAGTGCAGTATTACTACACCGGCGACGATGTGATTGCTAATACAGGCCTTTCTATTTTCCGGTTCAATCAATCTGGAAATGACTGGGAATATGCCGGTGATAATTTATTCAATCAGTACCCTTACCGCTATTTCGATAATCATTTTGTCTGGGAAAATCAATTGTTTTGTTCAGTTGATATGCATCTGATGAAATACGATGCCGACAACAATACCTGGATTGAACAGGAATATACCCTTCCGGAACTAATGCCTGAAGCCTATCTCATACAAACTTTTTCTTCTACCGATGAATTTGTGTATATAGTGTTACAATATCAGGAGTCGGGAATCAATTATTTCACAATTTACTACACAACCGATTTTGTGACCTGGAATGAGGGATTAACTCAGGAAGACGTTGGATTAGCATATTTCAGGTTCCGTATGAATAATCATTATATTGCATGGGCAAACGAAAATAATGATGTTTTGTATTCTGATGATGGTGAAACACTCGACACACTGCATTTTGGCAGTGTTCCCAAACGGCCGGCACCCGATCAATGGATGGAATACCTTCAAGGCGAAAGCATTGGCGATTATATTTTCTATAAAGGGACCGACGACCGAATGTATCGCTATAGCATTAGCGGTGATGTGTGGGATACTATTCAAAACAATTTCCTTCAACCAACTTTTGTTATTGATTTCACGGTAGCCCAGGGATTGCTCATTTGCAGCACAATTAACGGCCCGAACCTTATTGCTTTGGGTAGTAATGATGGTGGGCAGTCATTCTTCCCGATTTCTGGTAATATGGGGCCGCTGCCAATATTATCGGATTTGTGCTACGTAGGAAACAATCAGTACTGGCTTACAAGTATGTTGTCGGATGTGCTCTATTCCGGTAATAGCGGAGTGGATATTAATATCCGCAACGAGGGTTTCACTGCCGGAATGAATTACATTGTACCTTTCGACAACAAACTCTACACATTTATTACAGGTTATGGAGTGTCGAAAGCGGACCCTGAAAACCTTGAATTTGAGTACGATAACGAAGGAACTGAACCTTTCATCGGGATTCTTGCATCAGATGGCCTTTACTCTACAGGACCCCGCTTGTATTATTCCCTGATTGAAGATATCTCGAACGGAGCCATGGGAATTTATTATAAAGATGATGAAGCTTCGGAATGGACAAGAATCGATGCAATCAGCGACCTGGTCGGAGTACGTTTCTTGGGTAGCGATAATGCTGGGAATTTGTACCTTTTTCTTCGGATTTCTCAATCAAAAGATGTTATAACAAGGTATTACAGATTGAGCCCGGAGCTTGTACTGACAGAACTGCTAAATATACCCGGAGCAGCAACTGGAACCGGAACGCCCTATAATATTATCGCAGGAGGAGCAAACGACTTATACTATTTTTACACAAATGACGAAATGACAGATAAGTTATATCGTTCGCTCGATTCAGGAGAGACTTGGATCGAGTTAAACATGGGCTACCCAAATTATACTTTTGTTTTCGATTTCAGAAAAATAGACGGAAGCTTTGCAAATGTTGCTTCGCTTGTAAATGATGCAGGAGAGCTTGTGTTTATTCTCAGAACAAAATTTGGTGTGCCTGTTACTTATGAAAACATACTTCTGAAGTATAATCTTTCCGATGATATGTTTACACAGCTTGACGCTTCTGGATTCCCGCAGGATATGTTGTATGCATGCTCATTAGGTAAGTCCGATGGTTTTATTCCCTATTGTGTAGCAACTAACTTCGGATTTTTCTACTCCGATTCCGATTTGGATAACTGGATGCCCGATTCTTTTGAGCACGGTTACAGAACAGGGATGGTTCCCAATGGAATTGTCGATCTGGGCAATAGAATTATTGTTTCAACTCTGTGCCATGGCATATGGTACAGCGATTTTTACAACAGCATTGTTCAAGAAGGAATAAACAATGTTGGAGTATTCCCGAACCCAGCCCAGAAAACTATTTCAGTTATGGGTTTAAACGCCGGGGATAAGGTAATTGTTTATAACACTCAGGGAGTAGAACTGATGCAATTCACCGCAGGTACCAGTAGTCAGAGTGTGAATGTTGAGTCTTTTGAGCAGGGCATGTATTTTATTAAGGTTAATCACAACAACGTCGAAAGAATAATGCGATTTATTAAAGAATAGAGCGCAATTAAAATTTTTTAATGCCGGTACAAAATTCCGGCATTTTTTTTTACTTTTGAATCAACAATTATAATAGTAATTGGTTACAAACATTATTTAATATTAAATAATTTGCATGAAAAACCATATCAGTGTCAAACAGGGTTTGGATATACGTCTTTATGGTGAAGCAAACAAGATTATACAAAACGAAACAGCCTCTTCTTCTTATGCACTTGTTCCGGACGACTTTCCCGGGTTGACGTCAAAGCCGGTTGCACAGCCTGGCGACACACTGAAGATAGGTTCTCTTGTATTTGTTGATAAGTATAAACCTGAAATCAGGTTTGTTTCACCCGTTTCGGGGATTCTCAAGGATATTGTACGCGGAGAAAAACGAAAAATCATGAAGTACCTTATCATTCCCGATGATACAAATGACACCGAAGTTTTTGAAAAACCTGATGTGAACACGCTCACAAGAGAGCAGTCAGTATCGTTTTTGTGTAACGCCGGATTGTGGCCGTTTGTAACTCAGAGGCCTTATGGAGTAATAGCCAATCCCGAAACTACCCCAAAATCGATATTTATTTCTTTCTATGACACCGCACCACTCGCACCCGATTATGAATTCTTTCTGAAAGATTATTTGCAGCAGATGATTCATGGTTTAAAGATAATCCGGCCATTAACTACTGGAAAAATACATCTTGGTTTTGCGAAAAACAGCGGACTTATTCAATCATTCCTTGGCCTTGATTTTGTTGAAACCCACACAATTTCAGGTCCTCATCCGGCTGGAAACGTGGGAACAATAATCAATAAAATTGACCCGATAAATAAGGGTGAAATAGTATTTACCCTCATGCCTCAGGATATCGTTTCCATTGGTAATACAGCATTAAGTGGTAAATATTCTCCCGAAAGAATCATAGCTGTCACAGGTTCAGAGCTTACGCATACAGGCTATGTGAAAACAAGGCACGGTGCTTCAATTAAATCATTGCTTAACGGAAATGTTGAACATGACCCCGATGCAGTAAGAATTGTTTCAGGGAATGTACTTACAGGTACTAATGTCGGTTATAAAGGCTATCTGGGATATAAGCACCCGCAGATAACAGCAATTCCGGAGGGAAAAAAATATGTGATGTTTGGATGGATGAAGCCCGGATTTAAAAAATTCAGCAATTCGCACACTTATTTCTCATGGCTGTTTCCCAAGCGCAGATACCGAATAGATACCAACCTGAATGGTGGATTACGCAATTTGGTAGTTACCGGAGAATACGAAAAAGTATGTCCCTTCGATATTTACCCGCAATATCTCATTAAAGCTATAATTGCGAAAGATATTGACAAAATGGAACAGTTGGGAATTTATGAGGTTATCGAAGAAGACCTTGCTTTGTGCGAATTTGTTTGCACTTCGAAAACCCAGATTCAGGCAATATTACGGGAAGGCCTCGATCTTATCCGGTCCGAAATGAATTAATATTATTCTAAAGAATACTGTATGAAATCAGTAAGAAAGTTATTAGATAAAGCTAAGCCCAATTTTGAGTCAGGGGGTAAACTTTATTTTCTTCATTCATTTTTCGATGCAATGGAGACATTTTTGTTCGTACCTGACAAAGTTACAGAGAAGGGAGCGCACATACGCGATGCAATTGATATGAAGCGCACCATGATTTTGGTTGTTGTTGCTCTTATGCCAGCATTTTTGTTTGGCGTTTGGAATACAGGTTTTCAATTTTATTTCAGCCGAGGAATTGATGCCGGTTTCTGGCAGATAGTAGGGTATGGATTAAAAATGGTTATTCCATTGTATCTGGTGTCGTACGGCGTTGGCGTAGGGGTAGAGGTTATTGTTGCACAAATCAGGAAGCACGAAGTAAATGAAGGAGTATTTGTTACCTCATTTTTAATTCCTTTGTTGCTGCCGGCTGATATACCGTTGTGGATGCTTGCAGTTGCAACTGCTTTTGCAGTATTAATTGGTAAGGAAATATTTGGGGGTACCGGTATGAATATTATGAATCCGGCTTTATTAGCCCGGGCTTTTCTGTTTTTTGCATACCCAGCATGGATGTCAGGCGATAAAGTTTGGGTATCGGGTTTAACACAAGGCGAAGGAGTGGTCGACGGATTTACAGGGGCAACTCCTTTGGCACAGGCGGCTGCTGGAAGTCCACATTTTACCGACGGACTTGGAAATACCCTTTCAACAATGGATTTATTTATTGGTGCAATTCCAGGATCTATTGGTGAGACGTCGAAACTGGCTATATTATTGGGAGCTGCTTTGTTGCTTTTTGCCGGAATTGCAAGCTGGAGGGTCATGTTTTCGATGCTGATAGGAGGAATGTCAGTAGGAATTCTGATGAATGTTTTAGGTAGTACGCCTTTTATGCAAATCCCATTTTACGACCATTTACTTATTGGCAGTTTTTTATTTGGGATGGTTTTTATGGCAACCGATCCTGTTACTGCTGCCCAAACAAATACAGGCAAATTTATATATGGATTCCTTATTGGAGTTATGATTATGGTAATAAGAGTACTTAACCCTGCTTACCCTGAAGGTACAATGCTTGCCATACTTCTTATGAATGTATTTGCACCCCTTATCGATCATTACGTTGTTCAGGCAAATATTTCGAAAAGGTTGAAGCGTTTCAAACAAATTAAAGCATAATTTACCTATGAATACGAACAGCAATAAATACATTTTTATCTACTCAGTTATCATGGTGGTTGTTGTTGCATTTGTGCTTGCTTTTATTGCCACACAACTGAAGCCGCGGCAACAAAAAAATATTGAGATAGAAAAGAAACGAAATATTCTCTCCACCATACATGTGGAATCTACTACCGAAAATGCCGAACAATTGTTCAGCAAACATGTCGTTGACATGTTTAGTGTAAATGTTGCAGGAGAAATCATTAAGGGAACCAACCCTTTATATTGCGATTTAAAGGCAGAATTTGCAAAACCCGCACCCCAGAGAGAACTGCCCGTGTTCGTTGCCAAATCAGCTGATGGAAACACAAAGTACATTATCCCCTTGTTGGGGAAGGGTTTATGGGGACCTATTTCGGGCTACGTATGTCTGAACGAAGACATGAAAACAGTGTACGGTGCAATATTTATGCACAAATCTGAAACCCCCGGGCTTGGTGCTGAAATATCGACCCCGTGGTACCAAGCACAGTTTGACGGAAAACAAATCTATGATTCCACCGGCAACTTTACTTCGGTTAGAGTTGTTAAGGGTGGCGCCGATAAATCGGATAAACATGCTGTTGATGCAATTACAGGCGGCACCATCACCAGCAATGGCCTAAATGAAATGTTGTTCGACGGTCTTAAGCAGTACGATTCTTATTTTAAAAAAATGGCTAATAAATAATTACTATGGCATTATTTAAAAATCTGCGGTTAATCACCGACCCCATCAATAAAAACAATCCTATTACAGTACAAGTGTTGGGAATTTGCTCTGCACTTGCTGTTACTGTGAAAATGAAACCGGCATTTGTAATGGCCTTAAGCGTAATATTTGTTACTGCAATGTCGAATGTGATTATTTCCTTACTTAGGAATACGATCCCGAACCGGATACGAATTATTGTTCAACTCGTTATAGCTGCAGCATTGGTAATTATTGTTGACGAAGTGCTGAAATCTTTCGTGTTTGATATCAGCAAACAATTGAGTGTATTTGTGGGACTAATTATTACAAACTGCATCATCATGGGCCGACTCGAAGCATTCGCCTTATCGAACAAGCCTTGGCAGAGTTTTTTAGATGGTGTTGGTAATGGTGCCGGATACGGATTGATTCTGCTAATTGTTTCTTTTTTCAGAGAATTGTTGGGCAGTGGCACCATCTGGGATTATAAAGTAATACCTGATGCCTGGTACACTGCCGGCTACATGAATAACGGCCTCATGATATTGCCTCCTATGGCCTTAATTGTTGTCGGAATAATAATATGGGTGCAGCGCTTGAGAAATAAAAACCTTATTGAAAACAAATAAAACACGGTTTTATGGAAAATATATTCAATATTCTGGTTAAAAGCATATTCATCGATAATATGATATTTGCCTATTTCTTAGGCATGTGCTCTTATCTGGCAGTTTCGAAAACTGTGAAAACGTCAGTTGGCCTGGGGGTGGCAGTTATTTTTGTCCTCCTGATAACGGTTCCGGTAAATTACCTCCTCGAAATGTATGTTCTCCGCGAAGGCGCTATGGCCTGGCTTAGCCCTGCAATGGCTGACGTTGACCTTGGGTTTCTAAGGTTTATTCTTTTTATCGCTGTAATTGCTTCAATGGTTCAGCTTGTTGAAATGGTTGTTGAGAAGTTTGCTCCAGCACTCTATTCATCACTTGGAATTTTTCTGCCTCTTATTGCAGTGAATTGTGCGATTCTTGGAGGAGCCTTGTTTATGTCGGAACGCGATTATGCCAATATTGGTGAAGCGACTGTTTTCGGACTGGGAAGCGGTATCGGTTGGTTTTTAGCAATTGTCGGTCTGGCAGCAATTAGGGAAAAAATTAAGTATTCGCATATCCCCCAACCACTTCAGGGATTAGGTATAACATTTATAATCACCGGTTTAATGGGTATTGCGTTTATGGGATTTATGGGAATAAAACTATAATACTTGAATTATGATTTTTATTATGTCACAAAATATAATGATACTTGCAGTAAGCATTTTGGTTTTTTTGCTGATTGTATTATTACTTGTCTCAATTTTATTATATGCTAAGGCCAAGCTAATGCCTAAAGGGAAAGTACTGATTGAGATTAACGGTAAAAGCACAGTTGAAACGGAACCTGGTTCAAGCATTCTGGGAACTCTAGGTAATAATAAAATACTCCTCCCTTCAGCATGTGGCGGAGGAGGAACATGTGGAATGTGCAAATGCAGGGTGATTGAAGGCGGAGGTAGTATTTTGCCAACCGAAACGGGTTTCTTCTCACGTAAAGAACAACAGAATTACTGGAGATTGGGTTGTCAGGTAAAAGTTCGGCAGAATATGAAAATCGAAATCCCTGAAGAAGTAATGGGGATAAAGAAATGGGAGTGCGAAGTGGTAAGTAACCGTAATGTGGCTACTTTTATTAAGGAATTTGTTGTGAAACTGCCTGAAGGTGAATTCCTTGATTTTCGTTCCGGTGGGTATATTCAGATTGATGTTCCTAAAATTGATGTTGATTTTGCAAAAGATATTGATGTGGAACAGGAATTCAGGGATGAATGGGATAAGTTCGGAATGTGGAGCCTGAAAATGAAAAACAGCGAGGAAACTTTCCGGGCATATTCAATGGCAAATCACCCTGCAGAAAATAACATCATAATGCTCAATATTCGTATTGCAACCCCACCCTGGGACCGAAAAAAGGGTACATTTATGAATGTTAATCCGGGAGTGTGTTCGTCTTTTGTTTTTTCTCGTAAAACTGGGGATAAAGTGTTTATTTCGGGACCTTATGGCGAGTTCTTTATTAAAAACACTCAGCGCGAAATGATGTTTATTGGCGGTGGAGCAGGAATGGCACCCATGCGGTCTCATATTTTTCACATGTTCAACACCGTGAAAACAAACCGAAAAACAACTTTCTGGTATGGAGCACGATCGAAAAGGGAAATATTCTATGAGGATGAATTTCGTAAAATTGAAAACGAGTTTCCCAATTTCGCTTTTAATATAGCGTTGTCGGAACCTAAGGCTGAAGATAATTGGACAGGTTATGTGGGTTTTATTCATCAGGTTATTTACGATAATTATCTGAACAAACATCAGGAGCCTGAAGAAATAGAATACTACCTTTGTGGTCCCCCTCTGATGAATGATGCTGTCCAAAAAATGCTCGATAATCTTGGCGTTCCAAAAGAAATGATTGCTTTCGATGATTTTGGCGGGTAATTTTAGGCTTTATGAAAAACCGTATAAACAACATGAACCTCTTACCAATACTAATACTATCGGTGTGGTTGGGTGCTTGCACCGGTAGCAATAAAAACTACTACAACTGCGAAGGTAGAACACAGGGAACTATGTATCATGTGATATATGAGCACAATGAAGACATCAGCGATGAAATAAATTCCTTCCTTGTTGATTTTAGCAAGTCGCTATCAAACTACGATAGAAACTCGGTAATATCAAAATTTAATTATAACGCCAAGGATTTTAAACCAGACTCTTTATTGATTACAATGTTAACAGCTTCGCAAGAAGTTTGGCAAAAAACTGAAGGTGCTTTCGATATTACGGTAGCTCCTGTAGCCAATCTTTGGGGCTTTGGGTGGGAAAAACCTGGAGACATTGATACTTCGAGAATTGTTGCATTAATGCAATATGTCGGTATGAATAAAATCAGTATTTCCGGGCAACAAATTACCAAACAATATCCCGAAGTTATGATTATTGGAAACGGTATAGCACAGGGTCTTTCGGTAGATTGTCTGGCTTATTTTCTTGAAAGTAAAGGAATATCCAATTATTTAATCGAAATAGGAGGAGAAGTGTGTGTAAAAGGGTACAAGGCAAATAGTGAACTTTGGAAAATTGGCATTGATAAGCCCATTAACAGCAGTTATTCGAACCGACAGAACCAGACAGTCTTAAGCTTGACCGATTGGTCGCTTGCAACATCAGGTAATTATAGAAAATTTGTAGAAATGGGGCAGAAAACTTATGGACACAGTATCAATCCAAAAACAGGCTATCCTGCAAAAACCGATGTGTTAAGCGTTACAGTAGCTACAAGGCAATGCATGTATGCCGATGCTTACGCAACCGCATTTATGGTAATTGGCTTTGAAAAATCATTTGAACTTGCAAAAAAAATACCTGACCTCGAAGCTTATTTCATATATTTAGCACCCGATAGTACACATCAGGTCGCCTATACCGATGGGTTTGACAAATTTCTTCTCGACGAGTAATACCAATATATTATTTGAACATTTGCCCCAGGTTTTTGTTTACACTAAAAACCTATCTATATGAATAATCTCTTGTTTGAAAAAAACGTATTTACCGGTGATTTAGCTGAGTATGATAAGGTTTTGGAATTTATCTCATTTTTTGCAAATATTAATGAAGAGGACTATATTAGCTATAACGAAGATAAGACTTTCGAGTACACCCCCCGGTTTTATGAGTTTATTGAATCCCTGTTCAGGGCTGGGCTTGTTGAGGATTATAACAAGATGAGAGAATTTCTGAGCAATGCGTGTTTCGATTTTGAAGAATCCGATGAATATGTTTCGTGGATACACGAAATGAATAAAATTATTTGTAGGCCAGAGTTATTGAATAAGGCAAATTTGTCGTTCATCAGAAAAGCTTTTCTTACGCTCATAAGGCTTGAATATAGAATTCCTGGGAGTTGGGGTATTGATATTGAAGTTTGTACCTGGCTCAAACTCCTGAAAAGACTTAACCAAATACGACCTGAATTAGCCTGAATTCTGCCAAAACGACAGGCGAAATATAAAATATGTTGGCAGTTTTTCGCCTTTACCGACATTATTTCCTGATAAATATTTCAATTCCCTAATGGCACAGCAATTGACTGTTAACATCAGAAATTAAATAGAAATTTAAAATAAAATACAATGGGAAAAATAATTGGAATTGATTTAGGAACAACAAACTCTTGCGTAGCTGTGATGGAAGGCAATGAGCCTGTAGTTATTGCCAATAGTGAAGGAAAACGCACTACCCCTTCGGTGGTTGCGTTTGTTGATAACGGTGAAAGAAAAATAGGCGACCCAGCAAAAAGGCAAGCAATAACCAATTCTCAAAAAACCATATACTCAATCAAACGCTTCATGGGAGAACGCTTCAATAATTTGTCGAATGAGGTTTCGCGCGTTCCTTATAAAGTAGTCGCCGGTGATAATAACACTCCACGAATTGTTATTGATGACCGGAAATTTACACCGCAGGAAATATCAGCTATGGTTCTTCAGAAAATGAAGAAAACTGCCGAGGACTATCTGGGGCAGGAAGTAACAGAGGCTGTAATTACTGTACCTGCCTATTTTAACGATTCGCAACGTCAGGCCACAAAAGAAGCAGGTGAAATTGCAGGACTCAGGGTTGCCAGAATAATCAATGAACCTACAGCTGCTGCATTGGCATATGGTCTTGATAAAAAGAACAGGGACATGAAAGTTGCCGTTTTCGACCTTGGGGGCGGAACTTTCGATATATCGATACTGGAATTGGGTGATGGTGTTTTCGAAGTTAAATCCACCAACGGAGATACCCACCTCGGGGGTGATGATTTCGACAATATGGTAATTGATTGGCTTGCTGCAGAGTTCAAAAACGACGAGGGTGTTGACCTTCGCAAAGATCCGATGGCAACACAACGCCTGAAAGAGGCTGCTGAAAAAGCAAAAATTGAGCTGTCAAGTTCAGTTACAACCGAAATAAACCTCCCGTATATTATGCCCGTCGACGGTATTCCAAAGCATTTGGTAAAAACACTTACCAGGGCAAAATTTGAGCAACTTGTCGATAAACTTATTAATGCAACGATTGAGCCTTGCCGGAAAGCCCTCAAAGACTCAGGATATTCGGCATCCGAAATTGACGAAGTTATTCTTGTTGGTGGTTCTACACGTATTCCAGCAGTACAGAAAAAAGTGGAAGACTTCTTTGGAAAAACACCTTCGAAAGGTGTTAACCCCGATGAGGTTGTGGCAGTAGGAGCTGCAATACAAGGAGGTGTACTCACAGGGGAGGTTAAGGATGTGCTTCTTCTCGATGTTACCCCGCTTTCGTTGGGTATTGAAACCTTGGGTGGAGTGATGACAAAACTTATTGAATCCAACACAACTATCCCAACAAAAAAGACAGAAACTTTCACAACCGCTGCCGACAACCAACCCTCTGTTGAAATTCATGTATTGCAGGGCGAACGTTCGATGGCAAGTGATAATAAAACTATCGGACGGTTTCATCTTGACGGGTTACCTCCAGCCATGAGAGGAACTCCTCAGATTGAAGTAACTTTCGATATCGATGCCAACGGAATTCTGAAAGTTTCGGCAAAAGATAAGGGTACCGGCAAAGAACAAAGCATTCGTATTGAAGCCTCATCGGGATTAAGCGATGATGAAGTTAAAAGAATGAAAGCTGAAGCTGAGGCAAATGCCGAAATGGATAGAAAAGCCAAAGAACGAATCGATAAAATCAATCAGGCTGACAGCATGATTTTCCAAACTGAGAAACAGCTGAAAGAATTTGGCGATAAAATACCTGAAGCAAAACGTAAACCTATCGACAGTGCTCTCGATCAATTGAAAGAAGCTCACAAAAATCAGGACGTTCAATCAATTGATAAGGCCATTGCCGATTTGAACGCTGCGTTTCAGGCTGCTTCCGAAGATATGTATAAAGCACAGAACCAACCACAGGGAGACCCAACACAACAACAGTCCGGCTCATCGCAGAACACGGGCAACTCCAAGCCGGAACAGGAAGTAACTGATGTTGATTTCGAGGAAGTCAAATAATAAAAAGCAAACAATATAAAAGCGCAGGATGATTTCCTGCGCTTTTTGTTTAGCTAGGGTCGATTTCATTTTGTTCGAATAGCTTTCCCAGAATCCGCCTGTCCTTTTTATTGGGACGCGTTTGAGGCTTGCTGTTTCGAACTGAACGGGCAATGCGCAGTCGTTCGAGTTCAGCTGTGGGGGTTGTTTCGGAGATATAATCAGATACTAACGCATTGCTGCATCGTTTATCATTAATCTGAATAACAGTAAAAGTGCGAAAAATTGGGTTTATTCTGACCTCAATTTTATCTCCCTGTTTTATAATGTATGAAGGCTTAACGCGGTTGTCATTAACAATAACAGACCCATTTCGGCATGCGGTTGTTGCTTCATTTCTGGTTTTATACAACCTTACAGAAAATAGGTACTTATCAACACGGACATTCATCGTATGCGAATAATTATATTTTTCAACAAATATTACTATTTTTCGTAATAATTATTATTTTCGTAAAATAACTCAAATTAATTAACCTACATATGAAAAACATTTACATTTTCATTATTACGCTGATTATGGCAATGTACGGAAGCATTGCATTTGCACAGAATCAGAAAATGATCGGTGAAATTCAGGACAGCGATGAAAAAATTATTCCTGGAGCATTCGATGAGGAACTCTTTTCAAAAGTCCTGATTAAAAGACTGAATCACTTGATGGAAGATTCATTGTTTCTCGAAGGATATGTTTTGCATGAATTTTTTAAAGCTCCCGCAGAGGAACATGCAAAAATTATGGCGGAGGATGGAAGTGCTAGCATTGAAGGTAAAGGAGAGTATGCAACAATCAAATCCAGGCTTGAACTGGCAGGCGGATCCGGCAGCGGTTTTGAGCTGGTTGCCAAATCGAGCATAAGGAATGGAGACGCAAACTTCACTTACAATCAGCTTGCAGATTTTTGCATAAACCGTTGGCTTACGAGCAGTAAAACAAGAGAACCTTTGTTGCGTCAACAGTATTTCTTTGCTGGGATAGGTGCAAAATTTGACACTGATTCTACAAAAATTTACATTTCCATGTATGTAGGCAACTGGGAATCGTTCCTGCAAGGTTCTGAAAGATACGATGAACTGCCATTTCAGGTGTCGAAGAAAAAATTTGGGTTGAAACTTCCGGAACCGGAAATGAATCGCAAAATGCTTTCAAAAGCAAAACGACGCTTCCCCAATCTGCTGGAGCTACAGAGTGGATTATCGGTGAATGAAAATGGTGAAATATATTTCAAGTATTCCGATTTGCGCGGTTTCAAGCGCATAATGCGCAACTCAAAAGATGGACTGGCGGTTGATATTGTGCAAACTTGCCAGTTCGATAATTGTGGTGAAACAAACATAGTTGATTTTGGCAGGAGAAGCCGGGGTATTATGCTTAAACCTGTACTCTCAAAAAAAATGTTTAAAAATAATATTGCCCCACCCGAAGGTACTGGAAAACGGAAAAAAGTTAAGAAACTTGAGGTGTATATGGGGCAGATGCCGGAAGGCCTGAATCCGGATGATGCGGAATTGAATCTTGTATTTATCCAAAATAAATACATTGTTACGAATATCCACCCAACCTATATCGATAAGGCAATATACAATTATGCCCAAAAAATTGATTTGTTGCCGGATACGCTTTTACCTGATGGGATTTCTGAATATTTTCCTTCAGCAACATCAACCAAATTGTCATTTCGTATTCCTTTCGAGCAAGGTAAGTTCAACTACGACTCCGACGACATGATACCGGTGTTAACAGCCTTGAATGAACCTGCGTTTATTATAAATAAAATTCATATTGCGGCCTATTCTTCACTCGAAGGTAGCGAGGCCGAGAATGCTGCATTGCAGAAAAAACGTGCAAACAGTATTGTTTCAGCTCTGGAAGAAAACCAGAATGCCAGCATTATTGACTCAATTACCACGGCACCCAATTTTGAACAACTGAAAACAGATGTTAAGGGAACTCCTTTTGAAAAAGTTGCCGAAATGAACTATAAAGAAGCCATTCAATATGTAAATGCGCATGCCGGAGAAATGGAATATTTGCTAAAAAACCACAGGTATGCTGACGTAACCATTTGGGTAACCTACGATGTGGAAGGTGATAAAGAACAGGCTTATGTTCTCGACCAATTCAACAAAGAAGTAGCAGCCGAGAGATACGATAAAGCTCTGGCTATTCAGAAATACATTTTTAAACGTGTTGTTGAAGGACGATATAATTCAAAAGCAGTGAGTGGCATGGTAATTCCAAACATAAAACCTTGTGTTGGGCTGAATATGAATAAAATTTGTCTCGAAAGGATTGTTGCCAATGAACCTGTTGACTCAACTTATCTAGAGAGAATCGAAGATTTACAGACAATGGATGGCGAGAATATTTATGTTAGGTACAACGATATTTATTGCGAGGTAATGCTCAGCAATATGGATAACACAAACGTGGTTGAGGAGCTGCAGGGAAGAATTGACAATCTGTATTCCATATTTCCGAATAAAATGACAGTTGATTTGCTGAACATTGAACTCCAGTATCAGATTATGGAAGTGTATAAAGACTCATTGGGTTTCGATAATCCGGTAGTAATTGCAGGTTTGAATAAAATTAAACAGATTGTGGGAGCAACGGCAATTAACTGGGAAAACGCTCTTAAGATGGCTGGTATATTTATTAACCATTACGATTATGAATATGCCTATCAGTTGCTGTGGCCGTGGGTAGACAAAGATCCTGTCAACACTTCTTTGTTGTACTCTTATGTGTCGCTTGCCTCAAAAGTTGAATATCGTTGCTATAGTAATAGATTTTTAATGGCAATGGAAAAACTCAAACAACATGACCCTAAAGGTTTTTGCAAACTCTTCAGGGGGGATAAATTCTCGGTTCAGGTATATGCCAACGAAAAACTGAAGGAATTGTATTGTAATTCCTGTAAACAATAGTTTAATACACCGGAAGCTCCCAAGGGCTTCCGGTTTTCATTTTTTTATTACCCATGAAGTCGATTTTACTATTTCTTCTGCTTTCTATTCTATTGGGAAATTGTAATGCACAAGATTTTTTTGTAAAGCTCAGCATTCCTGATTACCCGGAGAGAGAATTATCTTTCTGTTCACAGTTTGGCGATAAAAGCAGAATTATTGAGACATTTCGCACCGATAAAAATGGCTATGTCAGCTTTAATACTACTGACCTAGAAATAGGTGTTTATCGTGTGTATTTTGATTCGGAAGTTTACTTTGACATTATAATAAATAAGGAGAATATTAGCTTGTCGTTGCTAGCCAACGCACCCCTTGAATCGATGGAAGTAATTGAGTCAATCGAAAATAGGGTGCTCTATAATTTCCTTAAACAGAATAATGCCATTAATCAAAAACTAGATGTGTTGGAATATTTCCTTGCCAAATATGCGAAGGGGAAACTATATAAGCGTGTTACAAAAGAGTACCAAGAGGTGATAAAAGAACAGGCTTATTTGGCCGATAATGTGACGGCAGGTGAAAAGAATACTTTTGCAGCAGGCATGATTCAATACTATAAAACTCCCATTATACCCAAGGAGGTCGCACAAAATGGAAATGAAAATATGTTTCTCAGAGAGAAATTTTTTACCTATTTCCCTTTCGACGATACATTGCTGGTTAATTCGTCGGTTTATTCATCAGCAGTGCTTAACTATTTGAAATTGTTTGCAGTATCGGGCGATTATGGTGCCAGTGTGCAGGGTTTTAAATCTGCTTCTGAGAGAATTTTGAATTATACCCGTCCAAGAGAAGCAATCTTTTCACATGTTCTGAAAATTCTTGTTGATGGTTTTGAATCGTTGCAGCTCTTCGATATCGCCGACTATTTACTCGAAAATTACGGTAGCAAGTGCGTTGACGATGACAATCTGTCGTTACGCTATAAAAACATCACCGAGCTGCCATTACAGTCGAAGGCTCCTGTTGTTGAATACATCGATAAAGCAGGGAATATTACAGATTCTTACGAAAACAAAAATACAATAATTGTTTTTTGGGCGACGTGGTGTGATCATTGTAGGCAGGTTATTCCGGAGTTATCCGAGTATTTTGAAACGAACCACAGCAATAGCATTTCAGTAGTGCTTATTTCGCTGGATACCGATAAAAGCACACTTGACAATTTTGTTAGAGAGAATAGTATTGATTTGCCTGTTATTTGCGATTACAGAGGTTGGGAGGGAACTTACGTCGAATTATTTGCCATTTATGCAACGCCTTTTTTCTATGTAGTTGGACCGGATGGAGCAATTGTTTCGAAGCCTCATGATTATAATGAGCTATTAAATGTTCTAAAATCCCTGAAATGACCCCGCTAATCAAATCAATAAGTTTTGTAAAATCGTCGCCTGATTACAAAAGTTGTCCCTCCCCCGAAAAGCATGAATATGCTTTTGCCGGAAGATCGAATGTGGGAAAATCGTCGCTGATAAATATGCTTGCGCGTCATAAAGGCTTGGCGAAAACCTCAGGAGTGCCCGGAAAAACGCAATTGATAAATCATTATTTAATTGATGATAGCTGGTATTTGGTTGATCTGCCCGGTTATGGCTATGCGAAAACATCAAAAAAGAACAGAGAGCTATTTCAAAAAATGCTGCAAGGCTATCTTCTGAACCGAAATAATCTTGTATCGGTGTTTGCTTTAATCGATTGCAGAATCCCACCGCAAAATAGCGATATAAGTTTTATGAATTTTATGGTTACCAATGGAGTTCCTTTTGCTCTTGTTTTTACAAAAACCGATAAGCTGGGTCCCTTGGTGCTCGGCCGCAATATCGAGCATTACAAACATACCTTGCTTGAAATTTGGGAAGATCTGCCTCCAATTTTTATCACATCGTCAGAGAAATCAACAGGCGGTGATGAATTAATCGATTATATCAATACGTTAAACCAACAGATACAATTAAAAAAGAGGCCATAAGCCTCTTTTTTAATTTCTTATGCTTGCTATCCATTAAAAGAAACTTCTTCCTCTTTTAATGGGTTCACCAACATTAACTCCAAATACAATTTCTTGTGATCCGATAGTATAGTTCGAGAGGTCGCTGAAGGTAAAGTCATAGGAGTACCCAAGATAATACCTGTTTATCTTCAGGCCGATTGCAGCAATAAAAGCGTCGTTCGGGCGAATCGACATCCCAAACCAATAATCATCGTTATAGTAAAGTTTTACGTTAAAGTCAAGCTGAATTGGTGTAACTTCTGTCATTTTCATCATCAATGCAGGTTCAATTTTAAATGAGGGTGCACTTTGGAAATCGAATTTATATCCTCCCATGATATAATAGTGCCGAACCATCGTGTTATCGTCCAGATTTCTGTTAATCTTTAATTTCGACTGAAACAAATGTGCAGCTGTGATACCTGCATAGTATTTTTTTCCATAAAAATACACGCCGAATGTTGCATCCGGAACAATAGTGCGTTCGATCATATAGGTAATGGATGGATCATCATAGATTGTCAATTGAAAAAACCGCTGGTCCATCTTATACTGAAATGCAATCGCTGCTAACCCAAGTGCAACTCTATTTAACCTGTTAAAAGCAAAATGGTAGGAATATACCGCCTGAATACCTGTATGACTTACCGGCCCAAAACTGTCATTAAAAATGAAACCTCCAATACCGACAGTTTTATTCTGAAGTAAAGTGTGCCCGCTAATCGACTGTGTAGATGGAGAGTCGTTGATACCAACCCACTGTTTGTGAACACTCAGTCGTACCGGTGAATATTTTTCGCTGCCTGCAACAGCAGGGTTTATCACAAAATTGTTCAGGAAGTATTGGCTGTAAAGCGGTAACTGCTGAGCAAATCCGGCAATGGGAAGTAAAATAACTGTAAATACAACTCCTAGTAGAAATCTTTTCATAAATTTCAAATTAAAATGCTATTAGAGGCTATAAAATCTCATAATCCCAAATATAAACAAAATTTGTTCATAATAAACAAATTATTAACGATTAAAAGTTTCAAACCTAATAAAAATTTTTTATCGATGTACGGAAATACCCTTATTTACTTAACAATCAGATAAAAAAGAGATTGTTACAAATAGTGTTAAGTGATGAAGAAAAACCGGTATAGCATCTTGAAATGTTAATAAAATCTGGAGCTCTTGTAGCTCTTATCCCCAATATTCCATCCAAAAGTTAACTCTTCAGAGCCGATTGTGAAATTGGAGAGTTCCGAAAAAGTAAAATCATGCGAAAAAGCAAAATAATATCCTTTATAATTCATGCCAATCATAAAAATAAATGAATCTCCGGGTCGAATCGACATGCCAGCCCAATAGTCTTCATTGTATATCATTCTTATGTTAAGGTCAATTTGTATTGGGGTAGTTTCTGTGAATTTGATTAGGGAAGATGGCTCAATCTGAAGGCTTTTTGCTGAAGGGAAAGAAAAACGGTAACCGCCATTTAGAAAATAGTGCCTTACCATTTTATTTGATTTTTCATCCATATAAGTACTCGTAATTTTTAAATTTGATTGAAAAATATGAGCAACCGATAATCCAGCCCACCATTTTTTTGAATACGCATAAGCACCAAGATTCCCATCGGGAACAAGAATGCTCATACGGTTTCGGAGGAGAACCGGTTCAAAGGAATGAAAATCTTCCTGATCGAGGCTTATAATATATTGCATTAATATGGCTGACACCCCAAATGCTACTTTAATGCCTCTTGTTGCTCTTAAATGGTAAGCATAGGTAAATTGAGATCCAATAGTTCGCACCGGGCCAAAGCTATCGTGAAAAATCATGCCACCAATACCCATTTCTTTGTTTGATAGCAAATGGTGGCAACTAATTACCTGTGTTGATGGGGTTTGGTCGATGCCAACCCATTGCCTGTGTATTGAGAGCCTCAGAGGAGAATAATCCTTATTACTGCCCGCCGCTGCAGGGTTAATCACATAGTTATTATTAAAGTACATTGAATACAGGGCTAATTGCTGAGAATAAGAATTCGTTGCAAAAACCAGTATTGTTATTATTATTAAAATCTTTTTCATACGCCTTATCAAAATTTCTTACCTGATAATGGTAACAGTCCCTGTAATAGGATCTGTGTTATTGTTCAGGTCGATGTAATATAAATATGGGCCAGTAGGTACCGGTGCCCCATTGTAAGTTCCATCCCAGTATTCGTCGTTATACCCTGCTTCATACAGCAATTGCCCCCAGCGATTGTAAACCTGAATCAGAATTCTTGGAAACATCTCAACATGAGTAATTTCCCATGTATCGTTGGAACCATCACTATTTGGTGAGAATGCAGCAGGAATTTGGAGACAGTCAATTTCGCTGTCGTTAAGTACTACCAGCAATGCATCACCTACATTGTGGCAATTGTTGTTATCTACCACATCAATACGGTAAACTCCTGCTGGAATGCTGTCGATAAGAATTACTTCCTGTTCCCAGTTAATTGAGCCACTGGAGATGAAAACATGGTAAGGCGGTGTTCCTCCTGTTATCTCTTCTAGTAAAATATACCCATCGGTATTGCCATAACAAGAGGGTCCTCCAGATGCTGCAATATCAATATAAATAGGTGATGGCTCGGTGATCAATGTTGAGGTACTGTAAACACAATTGTTGTTATCGGTTACAGTAAGGTAATACATCCCCGGAATTAGGTTATTCCCGGTAAATGATGTGCCGATAGTACTACCGTTTGGAGCTTCCCAAATATAGGAATACGGGGCTGTGCCGCCGGTACCCAATGCTCCTGCTTGCCCATCATTGCTGTTGTTACATGTGCTGTTCTGCGAAATCACAACTGCTGAGAGAGCTGAATCAGGTTCATGTATCATTACTGATGCCAGAATAGTACATGAATTATTATCGGTAATCTGTAGGGTGTATGTTCCTGCGGATAATCCCGAAACATTGTTCGATGTGTTTCCGCTATGCATCCAGAAATAGGTGTAGCCGGGTGTTCCCTGGCTAACAATTGCCCTGGCAGTTCCAGTAGAACCGAATTTACATAATACGTCAGTAGTCACAAAATCTACAACCATTTGTTGAGGTTGGTTGACCTGAATCTCGTCAGTACCTGTACAGCCCCATGAATCGGTAACAGTAACAGTATATGTTCCAACCGGCAAGTTTTCAACAATCTGAGTCGTATAATTCCCTTCCGACCAAATGTACTCTATAGGTTGGTGCCCATTGCTGACAGCAGATAATACTGCAGTTGCATCGCCATAGCATCTGATTTGAAATAGCTGAGAAATGGTTACACCTATTGAACCGCTGATTTCGACGGTTGCATCATCAATTAAGGTGCACCCATTGAAATCAGTAATGGTAACCTGGTACTCTCCGCCAGCAATGTTGTTAATGTAATATCCTGTGGCCGAATTACTCCATAAATATTGATAAGGCGGTGTGCCACCGTTTACAGTAACCTGTGCTGAACCCATGTGATCACTACAGTCAACATCTGTGGTTGCCATCTCAGAACTTAGCTGAGGTGGGTTTACAAGCTCAATCTCGGCTTCAGCATGGCAATTATGGTTATCGCTTATGGTAACAGTATAATGTCCGGCCGGAAGATTGAACAATGTGTCAGAATCAATACTGCTTACACTCCATTCAAAGTTGTATGGGCTGGTTCCGCCAGTGACAGTTGCCCAAATTTTTCCATCTGATGATCCAAAACACTTCGGATTCGTACGGGAAAGATTTGCTATCAGATTATCGGGCTGAATTACCTGAATTGAGTCAATCGTTGTACAATTATGACTGTCAATAACCTGAACATAAAACTTTCCGGCTGTAAGGTTCATCACCACTAGTCCGGTACCTATCTGTGAACCCATAGAATTATTCCAGGTAACATTGTAATTGGGAGTTCCACCACCAATCGAAATTGCTGCTGAGCCATTCTCATCGCCAAAACAGTTTAACGAAATTGTATCAATCAGGTTGGTTGTAAGCAAAGCCGGTTCTGTAAGTAAAATTGAATCTTCGAGGATGCAATTATTCTCATCAGAAACAGTAATATAATGCCATCCGGCAGCTAGTTGATTATAAGAAGTGTTTGTAGTAGGGATTCCATTGTTATCATAAATATAGCTGTAATCGCCTGTACCTCCGGTAACATTTACTGAGAATGCTCCACTGTTGTCGTTGAAACAGCTTAAATTTAGAACATTGATAAACTCTGATTGCAGGGCTGTGGGCTCCGAAAGTAAAGATGAGAAATTATAGGAGCAATTTCTTGAATCTGCAATTGTAATATTCAAGTTTCCGGCTCTCAAATTATGAATATTGAAAGTGTTAGTAATTACTCCGCTTTCGGAATATGTATTACCTCCATTAATCCAATTAATCTGGTATGGAGGGGTCCCGCCCGACAAAGTAATTGTACCTGCTCCGTTATCAAAACCATTGCAGCTAATTTGATCTGTTTGGCTAAACGTGCCAGAAAGGGCATCTGCCGGTTGACCTACAGTATAATTTGCTGAGAATGTGCACATACTTCCATCGGTAATAGTAACAGCATAAGTTCCGGCTAACAGATTAAAAGCTGAGTTTGTGGTTGAAACAGGAGGATCCCATGAATAGATATAGCCCCCGGAGCCACCATTGGCGGTAAGGACAATGCTCCCATTGTTTTCGCCAAAGCAAACCACGCTATCAATGTCGGCAATTAATGCCAAATCATCGGGAATGGTTATTGTGAAATTAAATAATGAAGAGTTACAATTATTTGAGTCATGCACCGAAACACTGTAATCACCTGCGTTGGCGCTTGTAAGAACCGAACCTGTGAAGGCTAAAGTATTACCATCAAGAATCCACGTATAAGAATACGGAGGGGTTCCCCCTTCTGCAAATATTTCTGCGGTACCGGACCCATCATCATACGGGCAAATAATATTAGAAACATCAACATCATCAATGATTAAATCATCAGGTTGGGTGATGGTATAAGTTTGAGTGAAGGTGCATCCGTGTTGATCGGTAATTTCAACAACATAACTGCCTGCTGCGATTTCGTTCAGCTCACTCGAAGTACTGAGAACTGTTGGGTTCCCCAGTTCATGCCAGATGAACTGGTACGGAGTGGTTCCTCCTGTTACCAATATAACCACAGAGCCGTCTGTTAAACCATTACAACTGACATTTGTAACTGTAGCCCCTGATATTAGAAGTTCTTCAGGTTCTGTTATAATAATCATTGCAGTTGCCGTAAACAGATTTGCATCAGTTACAGTAATATAGTATGTATCTGCAGGTAAATTTGAAATACTTGAACCGGACCCAATATTGCTTCCGGAGCTATTTTGCCATTGATACGTATAAGGTAGTATACCCCCGCTAACAACAGCTGTTGCTGAACCGGTTGAATTGTTATGGCAGTCCGCATCTGTGGAATTAATGCTGACATTGAGTTGCTCAGGCTCAGTAACAGAAACACAATCGGTTGCTGTGCAGCCGTGTGAATCAGAAACTGTAACACAATACGTGCCGGCAGTGAGATTAATTGCAGGATTACTCGTTGAAACAATTACTCCGGGATTTGCAGAATTCTCCCAGGAATATGAATAAGGAGGTGTTCCTCCACTTACAGCGGCGTTTGCTGAACCATCATCAGAGCCAAAGCCTGTAGTTGGTGTTGCAGTAAGACTTGTATTCAGTGCAGAAGGCTCTGTCAGGACTTGAGACACTTCTGCCGTACAACCATGAGAGTCGATTGCAGTAACAGTGTAGGTGCCTGCACTAAGATTTTGCGGATTGTCTCCATGATAGGAGCTGATAGGATCATCCCAGTTATATGTTGAAACAGGGCTTGTACCTCCTGAAACCGAAACCTGGAGGCTTCCATCTGCTGACCCAAAACATAAAGGATTGTTGAATAATGAAATCTGAGCTGTAAATTCGTCAGGCTGAATGATTAACATGCTTGTATCAATAGCAGGGCAATTATTTGCATCAATTATGGTAACAAAATAACTGCCTTCCTGCAGATTGCTAACGGTGCTATTGTTAATACCCAAATCGTTCCCGGATTCGTCTTCCCAATGATAACTGTATGGGATATTGCCACCGGAAACACTTACTGCAACCACTCCGTCGCTATCTCCATAGCAGTTCAAATTATCACCTGAAGCGCTGGTAATTATCATTTCAGCGGGCTGCGATATGGTAATCTCAGTACTCCATGTGTATCCCATTGAATCAGTAATGGTTAGATAGTAATTCCCAGCAGGTAGGTCTGTTGCTGATGGTCCGGTAGAAATAGTAACCCCGGACAAGTTTTCCCAGTGATAGGCGTAGTCTGGGGTGCCCCCAAACGCAGTTATATTCACATTTCCATCTGACAGACCATAGCAACTGACATTGTTTTGCGATTGAAGTACCCCTATGAGTTGATCAGGTGGTTGACTAACCGTAACACAACCAGTTGAAGAACAAGATTGATTATCGGTAACAGTTACACAATAATCACCTGCTGCTAATCCTGTAATGGTAGCAGTAGTTCCAACGATTACACCCGGGTTAGCAGAATTTTCCCAGGAATAATTGTAAGGTGGAGTTCCTCCAGTAACTGCAACAGAAGCCTGTCCGTCGATATTTCCATAGGTAGATGCATCGGTGTGACTTAATGAAAGATTAATTGAGCCGGGTTCTGTTATTGTGACAGAACTTGCACCTGTGCATGAGTGAGAGTCGGTTACAGTAATAAAATATGTGCCGGCAACAAGATTTGATATCGTTGAGTTTGTACCAATTACAGTTAATGATTCGTTCTGCCATTCATACGTATATCCAGGTACCCCGCCTCCTGGAATTACTTCTGCGCTTCCGTTATTATTCCCATAACATAATACGTTGGATTGGTTAATTGTTGCCGTCACCGCAGTAGGTTCTGTAATAGAAAAACTTGTATTTGCAGTGCATCCGTTTGAGTCGGTTACAGTTAGTTGATAATCTCCCGCAGTAAGGTCGGTTATTGTATGATTACCTGAATTAAGACCGCTGAGACTCCCTGATGTGATTCCATTTGAATATTCAATAATATAAGTGGGTGTCCCACCGGAGACGGTAACTTCTGCTACTCCATCATCTTCTGAGAAACAGGATACAGCTGACTGCATAGACCCTGAAATAGTCAGGGCAATGGGCTCATTTATTGTATTATTTGTCGAAAATGTGCAGGAGTTGATGTCAGTAATACTGATAGAATAAATTCCTGCTGTAACATCGTTAATTGTATGTGGACCTGCAGCAACATCATTTAATGAGCCTGAGCTAATTCCATTCGACCAATTGATATCGAAGAGAGGAGTTCCCCCGGTAACCGTTATCTCGATACTACCATCGTCAGAACTGTTACACGATGGTTCATTTGTTACCACAAAATTTAATCCGAGCATCTGTGGTTGAGTTATAACCATTGAGGTAGTCTGAGTACAACCTGAGTCGTCAGTAACCGTAATGGTGTATGTGCCCGCATTCAGGTTCGAAATGATATGCGGACCTCCATTTACGTTTGTCAGGTTATCGGAAACACTCCCGTTGCTCCATGAAATATCATAATTAGGAACGCCTCCAGTTACCGAGATCGTAGCTTCTCCATCGGAATTTCCGTAGCAAGTAATTGCTTGATTAAGTGCATAAGTAATGCCAATTGCAGTTGGTTGGGTTATTGTTAAGGTAGTTGTACTAACACAATTATCCTGATCGGTCACTTGAATACTATATGTGCCGGCCGTTAGGTTTGTTAATATAAATGTGCCTACGTTTACGTTATTGATAAATCCTGACGAACTACCGTTAGTCCATGTAATATTATATGGTGGATTTCCACCGGAAACTGTCAGCTGACCGGTGCCATTGCTCCCTCCATAGCAGGATACCGGAACAATTTGAACTGCATTTGATGTTATGTCAACTGGAGACGAGACAATCACCGACCCAGAGATGGAACACCCACTTTGATCAGTTGTCGTAACCGTATAGAAACCTGCAGGAAGGTTCTCTGCAATACCATCTGAGCTGTTATCGCCATTGCTCCATTCATAAGTGTATGGACCAACGGCTCCTCCGGCTGTAGCTGTTGCAATTCCATTGGCAGAACCACAAGTTGCCTGAGCAGTTTCAACAACATTAATTGTCGGTAACGAATTAATCGACACGCTTACATTTCCGGTGTTTGAGCAACCATTACTGTCGGTGACAGTAACATTATAGGTAGTGTTTGCAACAGGATTAACCGTATGCGAGTTACCTGATCCAAGCCCGTTATCCCATGCATAGGTATAAGGTGAAGTACCTCCTGATGCGGAAGCGTTTAGGTTGACAGGTTCATTGGCGCATTGCGGATTAGGTAATGCAGTAACGGTAACCGTAGGTAACTGGTTAACAACCACACTGACCGAGCTGCTGGCAGAACAACCATTGTCGTCAGTTACAGTAACATTATAGGTAGTGTTTGCAGCCGGGTTGACCGTGTGATTTTGTCCTGCACCCAGTCCGTTGTCCCATGCGTAAGTATAAGGAGCAGTACCACCGGAAGCATTGGCAGTAAGGTCGACAGGTTCGTTAGCGCACTGTGGGTTAGGTGTGGCAGAAGCGGTAACCGTAGGTAACAGGTTTACCACTACATTTACCAATGCAGTTGCTGAGCAGCCATTGCTATCGGTAACAGTAACATTGTAAGTTGTGTTTGTTGTTGGATTTACCGTATGGTTCTGCCCGGCACCGATGCCATTATCCCACAAATAGGAGTAAGGTGCAGTACCACCGGAAGCATTGGCAGTAAGATCGACAGGTTCGTTGGCACATTGCGGGTTTGGCGCAGCAGATGCTGTAACAGCCGGGAGTTGATTAACAATTACGTCAACACTTCCGGTGTTTGAGCAACCGTTACTATCGGTAACAGTAACATTATAGGTAGTATTAGCAACAGGATTAACGGTATGCGAATCGGCTGCACCCAGTCCGTTGTCCCATGCGTAAGTATAAGGAGCAGTACCTCCCGAAACATTTGCAGTCAAATCGACAGGCAGGTTGGCGCATTGCGGATTAGGTAATGCAGTAACGGTAACCGTAGGTAACTGGTTAACAACCACACTGACCGAGCTGCTGGCAGAACAACCATTGTCGTCAGTTACAGTAACATTATAGGTAGTGTTTGCAGCCGGGTTGACCGTGTGATTTTGTCCTGCACCCAGTCCGTTGTCCCATGCGTAAGTATAAGGAGCAGTGCCACCGGAAGCATTGGCAGTAAGGTCGACAGGTTCGTTAGCGCACTGTGGGTTAGGTGTGGCAGAAGCGGTAACTGTAGGTAGTTCGTTTATTGAAACATTAACCAATGCTGTACCAGAACAACCATAAGTATCGGTTACAGAAACATTGTAAGTTGTATTCGATGTTGGATTTACTGTATGGTTTTGTCCTACGCCGAGGCCATTGTCCCATGTATAAGTATATGGTGCTGTGCCGCCGGAAGCATTGGCAGTAAGGTCGACAGGTTCGTTTCCACATTGCGGGTTGGGATCAGCAGATGCAGTAACGGTTGGTAAAGCCCGAACAGTAACTGTGACATTATTGGATCGCGTACATCCATGTGCATCAGTTACAATAACAGTATACGTAGTGTTGACTGAAGGAGTTACAGTGTGTGATTGCCCTGCCCCTAAACCGCTACCCCAGAAATACGTATAAGGTCCAAGTCCTCCGTTACCATTAGCATTTAACACAACAGGTTCATTAGCGCATTGTGGATTGGGATTAGCTGTTGCTGTTACTGTCGGTAACTGATAAATAGTGACTGTTTGTGTTGCGGTTGCCGAACAGTTATTTGCATCTCTAACTGTAACAGTATATGTAGTTGTAACTGTAGGAGTTACTACATGAGTTTGACCTGCTCCAACCCCTCCGCTCCATGTGTAGGTATAGGGTCCGGTACCTCCGGCACCATTTGCTGTAATGGTTACAGGTTGGTTTCTGCATTGTGGGTTAGGTAATGCTGAGGTTGTAACTGTTGGCTTTTCAAAAACTGTAATTGTTGATTCATTCGAAATAGCGGGATCGCAGCCTAAGCCATCGCAGCTATAAATACACCTGTATCTTCTATTTGAAAAGGGTGTTAATCCATCCACAGTTAATGTACTTGAATTGGTCCCGACATCAACCCATGAAGCACCGTCATAATACTGCCACTGGTAAGTACAGGTTCCAGCACCACTTGTTGCAGTAGCTGTTAAAGTTATAGGATTGTTCTGACAAACGGAGCTGTTTGATGCGGTAATACTTACCGTAGGATCAACTACCTGAGAAACAGTAACAATTGGTCCATCAGGAATTGAGCATCCATTTCCAAGAGGAACAAAAACAGGTTGGTATTGCCAGTTACCAACTCCCGGGCTATCGGGAGATGTTACAGTTACCCATGCGCCCCCTCCCGCTGGTCTGCGCTGCCATGTAAGAGTGCCACCTACGCCGTTTATTACGTTGGCACTCAAAGTAAAACTGCCACCATCGCAAATGGATGTTGGTGTTACGCTTACTGTGCCCCACTGAGGCGTCTCGTTAACATTAATGGAAAGTTGGTTTGAAAGAGCAATATCGCATGCCACCCCAGTGCAAGTATACTGACAACGATACAAACGGTTGCTGAAGGTAGTAGTAGTAGGAACATTATAGGTTGCACTATTACTTCCTACGTTGCTCCATGTTGTACCTCCGTCATCAGAAAACTGCCACTGATAGCTGCAAGTGCCTGATCCCCCCACGATATCGGAGTTTAATATAATTGATCCCCCAACACATGCATCGTTGCCGGATGCGGAAATAATATTGATAGCTGGATCATAAACGTTAATGGTTATCGGGCCAGCCCAATCCTGACAATTCAATCCGGATTGCACAAGAACAAGGTAATAATAGGTTCCTTCAGTTGGGGGACATGGTGGGTCATAGCTGTTAGCTGTTTGTCCTCCAATATTAACATACCCCAAAGGTGGAATGGAACAAAACCCTGAGCAAATCATCCACTGATATGTATAGCTACCTACTCCGCCAGTAGGAGTTGTTGTAAAAGTTAATGCAGTTGGGTCATCACCAAAACAAATATCTTGGTCGGTTTGAATGCTTCCTGGGTCGAATGCAATATATGAGGGGTGGTCAAGGGTGAGTAATACACCTGATGAGGCTCTAACTGCAGCGCCTCCAAATGATGCTCCTTCTGTTCCACCGTCAACATTTGTAACAGGGTTAATTACATTGTTGAGACAAGGATTTATAAATATTTTGATTTTACCACCGCTACCACCGCCACCGCCTTTAGGGTTGTGAAAACATGTCCCGAGGGATTGATTGGGTAAGCCTGCGTCACCACCATTTCCACCTTTGCATTGAATTGTACCAGTAATAGTTGCAGCATTGACGGAAGATATCAATACTCCGCCTCCAGAACCTCCTCCGGCACCACCGCCACCACCTCCAGAGCCAATGTAATTTCCATAAATATTGCCGGGCCCACATTTATCAACGGTCTCAATATTATTATCGACATAGCAGTCGTAACTATTATCTGAAGAGGCTCCGCCGCCATTGCCACCATTACCGCCATTGGTGCCATTAGCATAAATTGCTCCGGAAGCGGGTAGCGAAAACGTGTTTTGTGCAATCAATTCTACTCGCCCTCCGCCTATACCTCCATTACCACCATTTGTGCCAGCAGTGTATCCTCCTCCTCCTCCAGATGCACCTCCACCTCCGGAGCCATAATCAACAGAGAAGCTTGTATTGTCACCATATGCCACAGGACTTCCATTGGCTGTACCACCAACACCACCTGTTATTACATAAACACTGGCTGCATTCCCGCCAACTCCGCCATTCCCACCCGAGCCATGATGTGAACCGCCGCTGGCAGCTCCACCGCCCCCGCCTCCAACAATCCATCCATTGGAATTGGTACAGTTTCTGGCAAAACAAAGCGACTGAAATCCTCCAATGTTACCAGCCAAACCAGGGCCGGGTCCGGTACCATTTGTTCCCGGTAAACCCGGCTGACCAGAAGCACAAGAGCCACCACCTGTCGCTGGAGCTCCTCCTACACCACCTGTACCACCGCTGCCACCTGTACCATTAGCATTGATAATGCCATTAATTGTAATGTTTTGAGCTTCTACATGAAGAAAATTACACGATACTGTGACAGTTACACCAGCCTGAACAACAAAATTGTTAATATTAATGTGATTTCCACAAAGACTTACATCACTTGTTATAACCAAATCAGCACCGCCATAGTTTGTGGTCTGTGCAAATACCTGAATTTGATTTAGAAATAGAATAGAAAGAACTATTAGAAACAGCCTCCTTATATATCGATAATTATTCGTACTCATCGTTTCAATTTTTAATATATTAACTATAAATATAGCCAGTATTTCATGTTAAATCACTATTAAAATATTAACATATTGTTGACAATACAAAATATTTTACTTATCATAAAATCTACAACATAACACACACACACACACAATACAATCTATATACGCGCACAACTAAAGCAATACTAAAAACTCGGCATTGAGCCTTTGTCCTGTTCCGGATTTTTCAAATACAATGCCAATGTAATTTCATGAGCCCCACTCGATACGTTTTTCAATGTCGATATCACCATATCGTATGAATACGAAACTAAAAACTGTTTAAATCTGTACCCAGCCTGCAAAACCACTGCATCGCCATAAGAAAATAACAATGAAAGTGAAATTTTGTTTTGGTACAGATAGTTGATTCCCAAATCAAATTTGAATGGAGTATCTCCGGTGAAATACAAATTTGTATGAGGAGTCAACAAGTGCTCTTCGTATCCGGGGCGTAAATAAACTCCACCATGAATAAAATAATGTCTTGCAGAAACTATACTACCAAAAGTCTCACCGGTTTCATAGAATCTGAACTTCGATTTAAGCACCTGTTGAATGCCAAATCCGGTATAAAATTTATCGGAGAAGAAAAGAACTCCAATATTTGCATCAGGTTTCCATGCTGCATCGTTAATATTTTGAAGAACAGAATTGTCATTTTGCTCATGAATGGTCATCAAGTCACCGCGGACTCTGTAATTTACAACGGTCCATGCCAATCCGAAAGAAATATTACATACTTCCGTCTTCAGAAGGTAGGCATAATTCAAATTCAGAAACAACCTTCGGGTTGTGCCGGTTAAATCATTCGATACAATAAGGCCTGCTGCCATATCATCTCTAAAGGAGTATTTCCCTGCAAGGGTAGTAGTAATTGGAGCTCCTGAAAAGCCAACCCACTGGCTTCTATGATTTAGGAAGATATCCGGGGTTCCAAACTTATTTATATTGGCAGGGTTTAAAAACATTGCGTTAAAATCCTGGTAGCGGAATTGAGGTAATTGTTGTGCATTTATCAATCCTGAAACCGTAATAAGAAATAGTATTATATAAAATCTTCTCATGGCGATTATCTGATAATTGTTACATGCCCTTTTAATAAATCTTTGCCTATACCCTGATCTATTATATAATAATACGTGGCTTCCGGTAATGAGTTTTTATTATAAGTACCATCCCAGTCGTTCTGATAATTCTCCGCAGAGAATACCAAATTGCCGTTTCTGTTGTAAACCCAAACGGTGCTATAGGGGAACTGCTCTATGTTTTCGATGTACCATGTTTCGTTCACACCGTCACCATTAGGAGTAAATGTGTTAAAAATTATCAAACAGTACTCAGCTTCAATCAGGTCGATACTAACTGTGCTTACACAATTATTTGCATCGGTAATGGTAAGGTAATAATACCCGTCTCTTATGCCAGAAATAGTGTTCTCTGAACTTCCGTCAGACCACATGTAAACATACGGATTTGTACCCCCTGAGGCAGTCGAGGATATTGAGCCATCAAATACCGCAGTACAACTCGGTGCAATGACGTCAATTCCGGGATTAATGGAATCGGGTTGGCTTACCAATAATTGTATTGTGTCGAAACAGCCATAATAATCATTGGCAGTGATGCTATATGTGCCAGCGCTCAGATTATATGCAGTATGATTAAAGCAACCGTTTGACCAAACAAAATTTAAAGGATGAACTCCTGTAGGAATATCTGCAATGGCGGTGGCTATAGAATCGCCATAACATAAATTGGTGCTGATTAATTCTACTGTCGCTTCAATGTTTCCTGTTACAGTTACATTAAGATCTACGGATAAAATACAGCCTTGAGCGTCTGTGATAGTAACACTAACATCTCCCGATGGTAAAGCAACTGCATGTGACTGTGTTTCACCGTCTGACCAGAGGTAAGTGTACGGAGCTGTTCCTCCTTCCGGACTAATGAATCCCTGCCCCGGAGACACACCGCAATTGACGGGTAAAGTAGAACCCGTGGCTTCAAGAACATCGGGTTGGGTGAAAATAATGCTGTCGATAAATACGCATCCATTGGCATCGGTAATTGTTACATTAAAATAATTGTAAGCAGGCATACCGGAACCGGTAAATCCATTCTGTTCAACGTTGTCTTCCCAAACCACCGTGTATGGAGGTGTACCACCGGTAGGAACAGAAGTTGCCGAAGCATCAGAAAATTCGAAACAGGATACGTTGTGAACCATTTCAAATTCGTTGCCCAACAAGCTGGGTTGGGTCACCGTATAAGATTCTATTATACTGCAATTGTGCTCGTCAGTAACGGTAACAGTATATGTACCCGGGAATAGGTTCTGTATTGTATCGTTAAAATAATTATTACTCCAGTGAATAATATAATCTGGAGTTCCACCAACGGGTTCAACAACTATCATTCCATCGGGAATTCCAAAACAATTCAGATTAAAAATGTTGCTGTTAATAATTAATTCGTCGGGTTGTGTAATCATGCTCAAGGCGGTATCGGTACAATTGTGCGAATCGGTAACTGATACCATGTAGAATCCCGGAGGCAGATTGGTAAGGCTTGAATTATGGTTAGAAGGATCGTGGAACCATGTATATGTGTATGGTTCAACTCCGCCAGTGGTTATAACATCAAGTGTGCCATCGTCATCACCATAACAGGTAATATCGGTGTGCATCAGATAAGCAATCAGGGTATCAGGTTCATTGACAACATATAAATCCATCCAGTTACAGTTGTTGGCATCTATCACTGTTACGTTATAGGCCCCTGCCGGAATGTTTAATAAATCCTGAGTTGTTGCTCCGTTGCTCCAAATGTAATTGTAAGGAGGGGTTGCCCCTGTTGGATTAAGGTCAATACTACCGTTGGTGAGCCCATTGCATTGCACATCGGTGACCAAAGTATTAAAACTTAGAGCTGTTTCGGGCTCGTCGATGAAAACGGAATCGATGATTGGGCATCCTACCCAGTCGGAAATAGTTACATAGTGCCAGCCTGCTGCAAGGTTACTTGGGTTTGCTTCCTCGCTTCCGCTGGGCTCCCAATGATAGAAATAGGGTGGAGTACCTCCGCTTACGTTTGTGTAAACAATTCCGGTATGCATACCATGACAAAGAACATCGGTAACTTCTAAATCATAATTTAAAGGTGGATCTACCACAATCGAAATAGAGTCGTAACTTTCGCAGCCATAAGCATCGGTAATTGTTACCAGATAATATCCGGGAGGTGCAAAAATACTGTCAACGTCAGAATAAGTATTGTAGGTGATATCGCCTGTAGACCATGTATAAGTAAAAGGAGGAACGCCGTTTTGAGCTTCGGCATGTACATAGCTGTAAGGGTCACCATAACAATATGATGAAGCATACAGCAATGCATTAACTTCCGATTTATCATAGGGTTTGATATAAGTTCCCGGAAAAACAATGTCTTCCTGGAAGTGCTCCAGTTCCCATGTTTCGTCAAACCATGTCAGTGGTATATAGCCCAAAGGAATCTCCCAAACGAACAAAGGCCCTATTGTCCAGGGTCCGAAATCCTTCGGATCATCTTCGTTGTAAGCGTAGTAACTGCTCATCTCAATGGGTGGACACTTTATAGGCTCAGGTAGGTCGGCATTGCCAGAAATATAAGTTGGAAGTTTGAATTCAGGCATTTCGGCATCACCATATGTCGCTTTAAAAGGTGTGATAATAGTGATATTTACTTCGAGCGCTTCTATAAGCAGAGCGAAAGCCATACTGTCCCAGGTATGATTGCGTATTGTGGGCTGTATGTTGTATTGCACCGCGACGTACATACTATCCCATCCATGGCAGGGATAGGTTATAGTAAGGTCATTCCCGATAGCCATTCTAACCGAGTCGTTAAACCCTGTTTCAACAGTAGAACCGTCATCGGGGTTATTGACGACATATTCCAATGGAATCGGGAAACTGAATGTTCCCCAGATTGTAGGACAGAAATAGATATCCTGATGCAAATAGTTTCGTAATAAAAGATTTACCTGAAGCAGGCTGTACTCGATCTGGAAAATTACCTCACCTAGCGGAGTCTCGATAGGATATGATATTGTGTCGTTTAAAAAATCGATAGCTTCCTGTATTTGTGGCCCTTCCGGCGCAGGAATATAGCCAGCCATAACATATAAAAACCCAAGTACATCGAGATGAACGTATAAATACATGCTATCGCCCTGTGCTATCAAACAGTTGGATTCCAACTCGATATGGTCTTCGGTTTCGACATAGGGTAATGTTATATGGGCTTCGAAGTTAAATCCTACAAGGTCGGTAAAATCAACGTCGATGGGCAACTCCCAATCGTGACAGAATTGAAACTGCCCGTCGACATAACATGGAAAAATACAATATTGTGTTTCACCGTTAATATGGAACAATGTGTCGAGGGTGTATGGAAGCGCAACGGCAGCAGGTATTAATTCGATGGTATCGCATCCGAAAACACAAACGATAATATTCATATCCGGATTAAACATGTATTCAAAGTCCAGAGTAATTACTCCAACCGGAGGAAATTCAGTTTCGAGATTCCAGCCGTCGGTAACTTCGTAATCGGTGTATATTGTTGCAGGACCTCCATAGTCGAAAGTGTAGTCTTCAGGGAAATCGAGGTGGGTTTCTATAGGGTAATCAAGGTCGAATTCTCCGGTATAGAAGCCATGTGCTTCGAAAGTTGAGGCAAGAATAGCCTGAATGCCAACTTCGAATCCTACCCCCAGTTGCATTCCGAGTATGTCGGTAACTTCGGTAAATCCCCAGCTTTCGTCGATATTGACATCAAATATGGGCTGCTCAACATCGATTCCGTAAGCCCAGTCAGGTCCCCACATGTTCTGATCGTACGACGAATACCACATTTGGTGGGTAAGGTCGTTGTTTTGGGAATAGGCTGAGAACGTCAGCGTTGTAATTAGTATAATTGTAAAAAATCTTTTCATAAATAACAATTTATTGAACCGATAGTAACGCTGCTTCCAATGCCGGTAGCAATAATTTCTTAAGCTCCTGGGGGTAGTTGGCATTTACCCAGATTGTATTACTGCTCCCCGTAAAAAGCATGATTCTTTCATATACAACGTCCTTAGTGTTGAACTGAACAACAAACCATGCTGCACGCTCTCCTGTTTTTGTTTGTACAACTTTCTTTTCGATTAATTTGTATCCTTGCGAAGAGATATATTCGTCAGTCATTGCACTTTCGATAGTTTGGTGCGACACTCCGGGTATTTCAATTACCTGAATTGTACAGGCAGATCCGGGGTGGGCAAAACCATGAATATTTTCATCAGGAATAAAGTATTCCGGAGGTATCATTTTTACCGAAGTATTAGGAACCTGCAATAGTTTAGCTGTGTCGTACACCATGTTCGCCTGCTTCTCTTCAACAAAACTTGTTAGTGTTTGCGAAAACGAAACACTCCAAACTATAATAAAGCTTACAAATGTTAACAAAATCTTTGACATGACTACAAAATTTTAAGACTGCTAATATAGAAAAACTATTGCATTTAACGCAATTTTATGACGTTATTTACTGGATTTAGTTGTCTTTATTTATTCACAGTTTTTTCGGATTAACCCCAAGATTTTTACGTTAACACTTTCTCTTTTACCAAGATAACAAAAACAAGGCAAGCATCAAGTTTCGATAAATTGTTGATAAAATAATAATCTACAGTGTGCAACTACCTTCCACGAGGCAAATTGCTCAAGTTTTATGATTTATTGTGGTATTACAAAAACAAATTATCATGGAGCATTTATAACCTAATTTTTATAAGCGTCATTGAATTATTTTCCCATCGACAATTGTATAGGTTCTGTCGGTTATTTTAGCATGATGTTCGTTATGCGTTACAATAATAAATGTCTGATGATATTCGTGCCGGAGCTCAAATAAAATCTTATATAGCTCTTCTGCATTTCGGGAATCGAGGTTCCCTGAAGGTTCATCAGCGAGAACCACCGATGGTTTGTTAATCAGGGCTCTCGCAATGGCAACGCGTTGCTTTTCACCTCCCGAAAGTTCATTGGGTTTGTGATTGATTCTGTCGGATAACCTCAATATTTCAAGTAGTTCCATAGCCGCTTTCTCGCTTTGTGCTTTGCTTTTACCCTGAATAAAAGCAGGTATGCAAATGTTTTCCAGAGCAGTAAACTCTGGTAGCAGGTGGTGAAACTGAAACACAAACCCGATTTTTTCATTCCTTAATGCTGCCATAGCTTTGTCGCCTAGTTTAGAAATATCGTTGCCATCGATATAAATTTTACCTGTATCAGGTTTCAGTAAGGTTCCAAGAATCTGCAGAAGCGTAGTTTTTCCGGCACCGCTTGCGCCAACAATCGAAATGATTTCACCGGTTTCGACCGATAAATCAATCCCTTTTATCACTTCCAGTGCCCCAAACGATTTGGTTATTTGTGTTGCTGCAATCATATCGCAATAATTATGCGCTAAAAATAAACATTTTTTCACAATCATGTTTGATAACTTGTCAGCTAGTTGTATGCAAACATGTTAAACTGTTGAAAACTATAATTCAAGTAAAACAGTGAATGAAGATATCTTGACTTATTTTTGTTTCCTGTTTTTATTTAATTCACGTTTATGGCTAATAACTCTGCACCGTACAAAAAGAACATTACCCAGATAAATGAAGAATACGGCCGCATTCCTCCTCAGGCTGTTGATCTTGAAGAGGCGGTTCTTGGAGCATTACTGATTGAGCCTGATGCTATTTACTCTGTTGTTCAATTACTTACGCCGGATAGTTTCTATAAGATGGAACATCGCACCATCTTTGAGTCGATACTAAATCTGTATAAAAATCACCAGCCTATCGACCTTCTTACAGTGACCGAATACCTTCGAAAAACTTCGAAACTGGAAGAAGTTGGTGGTCCGTTTTATATCTCCTCGCTTACCAACCGTATTGGCACTTCAGCACATATTGAGTATCACTCCCGCATTATTCAGCAAAAATATATTCAACGAGAACTGATAAGGGTTTCTTCCGAAATACAGCAGAAAGCCTTCGACGACAGCCTCGATGTGGACAAATTGTTGAATTTTTCGGAAAGTGAAATTTTCAAAATTTCCGAAGGCCATCTGAGTCGGGAGTCTCTCAAGATAAGTCAGCTTATACCTGATGTTATGCAAGGTATCGAAGAGGCGAGTAAGCGTGAGGATAAACTGTTGGGTATTCCTTCCGGCTTTTCTGACCTCGACCGTTTAACCGCAGGATGGCAACCCGGCGATCTGGTAATCGTTGCTGCACGCCCGTCGATGGGTAAAACTGCTTTTGTGCTCAGTATGGCGCGCAATATGGCTGTAACCCACAAAAAGGAAGTTGCCATATTTTCGCTGGAGATGGCAAATGCGCAGCTGGTCCACCGTTTGATATCCATTGAAGCTGAATTGCCGGGCGATAAGCTTAAAACAGGAAACCTTAGGCAATATGAATGGAAACAGCTTGAATCGAAGACTAAAAATCTTGAAAATGCCCCCATTTTTGTTGATGATACTCCTGCAATTACTATATTTGAATTGAAAAGTAAGTGCCGGCGGTTGGTGCAGCACCGAAACATTAAAGCAGTATTTATTGATTATCTGCAGCTCATGACAACCGGAATGGACATGAAAGGCAGCCGTGAGCAGGAGGTAAGTACCATAAGCCGCTCGCTGAAAGCCATAGCTAAAGAGCTTGGTGTTCCGGTAATTGCTCTTTCTCAGTTAAACAGGGCTGTAGAGGTTCGTACCGGAGACAAGCGACCGCATTTATCCGACCTTCGTGAATCGGGTGCTATTGAACAGGATGCCGATATGGTAATATTTATCCATCGCCCAGAGTATTACAATCAGACCGAAGACAGAGATGGTCGCTCAACCGTTGGACTGGCAGAAATTATTATTGCTAAACACCGTAATGGACCGACTGGGGTTATAAACCTCAGATTCAAAAGTGAGTATGCCAAGTTTACCGACCCGGAGGTGGTTATTGCTGGAGTTAATGCTATCAACGATGGCAATACCATAAAAGTTTCTTCGAAAATTAATACTGATGAAATCAAAAATCATACGGATGTTTCTTTTTCAGATGGTAAAGAGTATGACCATGATTCCGGTGATAAAGGGAATAACCGTGATAGCCCTTTTTAATGATCTGGTTATTGTTAATTCGATAAACGAGATTCATTGTTTAAAGGTACAATGATTGTTTTTTATATTTTGGGAAATTGGAACTACAATATGAAAATTGTTTCAGCATTTGTATTTTTAATGGCAGCATTGAGTTCGAAGGCACAATGCCCCGATTCTATGCCGCTATGGTTGCTTGGTAAGTGGCAGATTCAGAATGAATCGGGTCTATCCTTTGAGGAATGGACACTGAGTAACGACACCCTGATGGTAGGGCGAACGTATAGTTTTTACGGAAACGATACACTTGAGCTCGATCGTATGCGTATTGTGTGCAGTCAGGGGTCAGTGGTTTTTTATATGAACGCATCGGTAAACAACAATAATATAGTTGTACCTTTTTTCCCTGATAAAGATAACAACAGCAAAGTATGGGCTTTCTATAATCCGGACGCTGCTTTCCCGCATACATTCAGGTACGTGTATGCATCCGCTGATGAATGCTTTGTTTCTTTCGAAAGCAATAATCCTCTTGAAGCTTGTACCGACTTTAAAATGATAAGAATCAGCCGGTAAATGCAAGCTTTGAATTTCCCATCGTATCAGTTTTCAACCCGCATTGTTGGAGAAAGAACAGAGATTTTCGATCAATTCCGGAAAAAATATGTTGTACTTACGCCCGAAGAATGGGTTCGTCAGCATTTGTTAAGGTTTTTAGTTGAGGAAAGATCATATCCGCCGGGATTGATTTCTGTTGAGAAAAGCATTGATGTTAACGGTTTACAACGAAGGTACGATGCAGTTGTTTTCGACCGGAGCGGAAAGCCCCTCATGATTATTGAATGTAAGGCTCCTTCAGTAGCCGTAACTCAACAAGTGTTTGATCAGGTGTATGCGTATAGTATGAATATTCCGGCTTCATTTTATTTTATTAGCAATGGAATTATCCATGCTGTTGTTAAAAAAGCTCAGGGAAGTGCAGCGGCTTTTTTAGATGATATTCCTAGCTATATCGAAATAAACTCTTAGTAATCGCGACCAAAGAAATATGCAAAAGAGAATCCAAACGTAGAGTTTACAGAACTATAGGTCTCGTATTTGTTCATATCAATGAATCCAAAAGCATAATTGGCTCTGATCTGGAATTGTTTGTAATCGCCACCAACAGCAAAACTCAGACCTGAATCGAATCGCTTATACTCATCATATTCATAAACAGAGTATGTCTCATTGTACTCGGGCATGTCGTGGTTTACCATTCTAGACTGGCCAACAACCGCAACGCTCACATAAGGCCCTATCTGCCCGAAAATACTGAAATTACCTATAGGAAGTTTGTAACCAACTTCGATAGGTATATCTATATAACTAAATGTATTTCGGATGGTAAAGACACCCGGAGTTACAACGTTTTTGTATCCCTTCTGATAGAGCCCAATGGTTGTGCCGACATATAAAAAACTGGTCAATTCAAATTCAGCAGTGGCTCCAACCTGAAAACCGGGTTTACTTGCATATTCCACAGTGCCATCGTTAAATTTTGTAATCATGTTCGAAACTGTGACACCTGCTCTGGGACCAACATGAAAACCTTGAGCAAAAATTACAACTGCTAGAAGCAACAAGCCGAAGGTAGTAATTAATTTTTTCATAATATTGAATTTATTAAGGTTATTACAGTGAAAAACAAATCAATATGTAAATATAAAAAATATTTTAACGACTGTAAAATCATTATCTGTTTTTTTGTATTTTTAGTTATTAATTTTTAAAGAATATTTTATGCGCTTACCTGTTGTTATTATCCTGCTTTTATTGAGTATTTCTGCAATGCCGCAGAAACTGATCAGAGGCTACACAGTGGGTTATGCCCATGGGTTCCTTAGCCATGGCGATGCTATTTCCATTATCGATACAACCGGCTATGTTGATGAATCGTATCATGCCTATGCCGATGAAGAGAAGCTGAAGTACGCGTCAGCCAGCAGTTTGTATTTTGGATTCCCCATTGAATACGGCTACTCGAGGCATCGCTTTACTTTGCTACCTGCTGTTGATATTAACACTGCCCACTGGTATCTGCATTTTGAAGATCCGGAAAGCATGCCCTTCGGTTTAAGTGCTAATGACTCGCTCTATTTTAAATCGTTTATGATTATGCCTCAGGTTGGTTTAACGTATAAATTTCATTTTTTTGCGGGAGGAATCCATCTTGCCGTTGGTGCAGGAGTTGATGTTAAAATACCTTTGAGCATCTTAACTCAGACCAGTCTGGTTGATAGCGATAAAACCGAGTATGACCCTACAATGTTGGGATATAAAATCCATTATACACCAAATACGATTTTCGATATTGCAAGCAACCCTGGAGTTCACCTCTCGCCTAAATTTGTTTTCGATATTTATTTAAGCCGATTCCTGGCTATAAATCTGATGTATTACCGAAATAAACTTAACAGTGGTGAGCATAATCCATTGCTGTCTGGATATTTCGGAGGAGGCGTTACTTATCTGCTCCCATTTGGAAAGGAAGACGATATCAGGGTGCTGCAACAGTATAAAAAGGAATAATTATGTTAAGCGAAGTAATCAATTGTATCCATCAAAAATATGCATATCAACACATCAAATAGCAGAACTATGGCAAAATCAATGATAATTGCTTTTTTCCTGACAATAATTGTTGTAGGGAGCAATGCTCAGAATGTAATACCGGTGGTTCAAACGGGGCATTCCGGAAAAATCAAGTGCGTGAATTGGGATAATACCGGAAGGTATATTGCCAGTGCCGATATGAACAACGATGTAGTTATCAACGATGTAATTGCTGGTAAGCAATTTTTTAAAGTGAAACTACCCGGTAAAGGAACGGTTACAGGTCTGCAATTCGATAAAAGCAAACTGATTATTGCCAACCATGGGCAAAATTATGTTTTCGATATGAACAGCCTTACACTCGAGCCTTGCAATGAATCGATAAATATTGCCCCCGATGATGGCGGCTACAAGCTGCGGGGAGCAACGGTGAAGAAAGGCGCAAGGTCGCTTATCAACAAAGATATATACGTTCATTTCACTCAAGTTGCTTCTCATCCTAATGGTGAACTCGTTATTGCAGGAGATGAGGCTGGATGGCTGTATTTTTGTAAGCCTTCGCTGAATATTATCAAGCGGGATCGTACTCACAGGCTCGATATCACCGATATTGATTATTCCGACGACGGGAAATATATAGCCATTGCTTCTGCCGACCGTTCTATTAGTATCTGGAGCATTGCAGAGCTTAAGCTGGAGAAGAGGCTTGTTCCGCGCAGTTTTAATATTTATGGTATGGATGCACACCCCGATGGTAGCCGTCTGGCTTTTGGCGACGAACTCGGATATACTTACCTGTTAGTATTTGAGAATGATAAAATTACTTGTAAGGGTATTAATACTCATAGAAGCCGTGTAAACGATGTTTGCTTTACACCCAACCCTATGTGTGTCGCTACCGCTGGTGGCGATAACTTTGCCTCGGTTGTCGATTTTGAAAATAATATACCGTTACAGTATTTTAAACTTCAGCCTAATACATCGAAGCTGAAGCAGACATTTAATATTAAGGGAATTCAGGCAAAAGCTACCAGTACCGACGAAGATGAGATTTTCTTTGATGAAAATGTATACTCGGTAGCTGTTAGCCCTGATGGGAAACAAATAGCTTACTCCGGCGGTAAATGGGGAAATACCAACCCAATGCTAAAAGTTTCTGCAATTTCAAATCTGAACCTTGATGAACCCAAAGAGAAACGTAAGAAGCGAAAAATGGAAATCGGCCTTACTCAAAAAAACAACAAACATATTTTTCCTCAACTGTTCTTTATCAGCGAAAACGAGTTCTATGGTCTTGGGGAAAGCAATAACGAAGCCCAAAGATTTAAACTCTCAATTACCGGTTACGATGAAAAAGACAATACAAGTGTTCGCTCAGGCTTCGACGATAATGTCAGGCCAAATAATATGACAGTTATTGTATCGAAATCGAAAAAATCGATGACCGACGATTATCTTGTTAAAAAAGACCTCAACTCTGAAGATGAATTTTCATGCAGGGGATACACTATCACCAGAACAAGCAGAGGCAGATCGGTGAAATTCGAAGGGCACAGAGGTTATATCAACGATGTGGAGATTATTCGCGATAAAAACTACCTGATTAGTAGTGCCGAAGATGCTGCCATGATAATTTGGAACATCGAAACCGGCGAGAAAATAATGACTGTTTATGTGGTTGACCAGGGAAAACTTGTTTTTATTTCACCGGATAATTACTACCTCGCTCAGGGAGACGCACTTACGGGAATGGGCTTTAATTATAACGGAAGAGTGCTACCTGCCGAACAGTTCGACCTGAAATATAACCGACCTGATATTGTAATGGATAAACTGGGCATCTTTAAACCGGATGTAATTGCCTTATATTATAAAGCGTATTTGAAACGACTTAGTAAAACGGGCTTTAATGTAGAAATGCTTAAAGCCGATATGAATCTGCCCGAACTGGTCATCGAAAATGTAACGGATATTCAGTATAAGACCACACAGCCTGACCTGAAACTGAAACTGAATATGAGTGATAAGATGTATGAAATCGATAGAATGAATGTGTGGGTTAACGATGTTCCTTTGTTTGGAACCAATGGTTTGTCGCTTATTGATAAGCACACAAAGAATACCGGCACTGAGGTAAACATTCCATTATCGGAAGGAAATAATGTGATACAGGTTTCATGCATGAACTCTATTGGGGTAGAGTCGCTTAAGGATGAATTCGTAATTGAGAGAGAAGTATCGAAAAAGCGACAACCCGATATATATCTCGTATCTATTGCTGTTTCCGATTTTAAAGAGTCAAAATATAATCTTCGCTATACAGTTAACGATGGAAAGGAGTTTATTAAGCTTTTCGAAAAACGCGGTGGCAATTACGGACATGTATATGTCGATTCATTCTATAATGCCTCGTGCACACGTGAAAATGTGTTGAATGCAAAGAATCGTTTGATGAACAGTCATGTCGACGATTACGTTATTGTACACATTGCCGGGCATGGACTCCTTGACGACAATCTTGATTTTTATTTTGCTACCTCTGATATCGATTTTTCAAACCCATCGGAGAGAGGCTTACGATATGATGAACTGGAGGGTCTGCTCGATGGTATACCGGCACGGAACAAACTGTTTCTTATGGATGCCTGCCATAGCGGTGAAATTGACAAGGGCGATGACTTTGCCGTTGAACAGGTTATTGGCGACAATCAGCGTGGCGTTACGGTTTTTACTCCTCAGGGCAATACGGTACCCAAGACAGGGCTGCAAAACTCATTCGAGTTGATGCGCCTCATGTTTGCCGATTTACGTAAAGGTACAGGCGCAGTGGTTATTTCTGCTGCTGCCGGTGGCGGGTATGCCCTCGAAAATGAGGATATCGAGAACGGTATTTTTACCTATTCACTTATTCAGGCATTTAAGAAAAATAAAGCAGATGTTAACAGAGATGGTTATATCTCGGTTTCTGAACTCCGTAATTATATTTTCGATAAGGTTAACGAGCTCAGTGGCGGACGTCAGCAACCTACTTCGCGCAAAGAAAACCTGAATAACGATTTCACAATTTGGTAGTTCTTTGTGTCAGGCCTGTAATGATTTACTACAGTTCATTCGACTTTTAAAATAGGTGTTTTTTACTATAAGTGTTATTCCTATGAATGCGCAGAAAATTACTCTTCCCATTTCAAATGTGTCGGCGGTGATGATTTTTGCAACGATGTTTTGCGTTGCAATAAACACCAATTGTTTGTCGCAGGTTGATGTTCAGAATAAAACACAGGTTGCGGTAGTGCTCCCTGTCGGGCATACTGAATATGTAAAATCCTGTGAGTTCTCGTCCGATGGCAGGTTTATTCTTACTGCCTCTCTCGATAAAAACATTATTCTATGGGATGTGAAAACAGGGTATGAATTAAAGCGATATCAGGGATCACCTCTTGGTGTTATGAAAGCAGTATTTTCGCCCGATAACCGGTATATTGCCAGTGTGGGATGGGACCTTAAAATACGACTTTGGAACCTTGAAACGGCAGCTCTTATCAATACTTTCGGAGAAGGTATGAATTGCGTGATATTTTCGAAAGATGGCAGTAAGCTATATGCTGATAGCCGCGATGGAAGAGTTGGCATCTACAACTCGGCCAGTGGTGAAAAAACCGGCGAGATAAAAGCGCATACCGGAATTATTAACGATATGTCGGTTTCTCCCGATGGCAGCCGATTGTTTACTGTTTCGGCTGATGGATCATGTAAGGTTTGGGCGCTACCTGCCATGAAGCTGATTCATACATTTTCAATAGAGAAGGGCGGCATTCAGGATGCGGTGTGTGGAAAATCAGGGTTGATAGCTTACGGATGCAGCGATGGAGTAGTAAAATTATGTAATAGTGATAATTTTTCTCAAATTAGAGAGTTCAAGGCTCATGAAGCAAGTGTGGTTGATATAGATTTCTCAGCCGATGGCAAGCTATTGAGCACTACCGGTTGGGACGGAAAACTGAAAATCTGGGACACATTTTCAGCAGAGCTTATTTCGTCGGTCGATGCGCATAAATTTTTAGTTTATGATGCAGCATTTTCTCCCGTTGGAAAATATATTGCTACCTGTGGCACCGATAAGGATGTTAAACTTTGGGATGTTGAATCGGGAACCCTCTTGCGTTATTACACAGGGCATACAACAAAAGTGGCTTCAATCGACGCTGACACCGACGAAAAGGTTATGGTAGCAGGATTGTGGGACCAAATACGCTTCGATGATAACCGACCAGTGTTTTGGAATTTGGGAAACGGTTCTCTTGAAGCTTCCGGTGGTTCACATTCATTTATGCTGAACGCTGTTGCGCTGTCGGCAGAAACCGAGATTGCAGCTTCGGTTGCCGAAGATACACGGGTAATGCTTTGGAATACCCATAATGGCAGTTTAATTAACGAAAATCGCATCCCGCAAGGCGGATTAAAAGATGTTTGCTTCTATAATACAGAGCAAAAAATAGCGGTAGCATGCACCGATAAAACCGTGCGGGTTTTAACCCAGCAGGGTATGGAACTTTACCAGGTATTACCTTGCGAAAACAAGGACCCAAGTTGTGTTGATGTGGATAAAAACGATCGTTTGCTTGCGGCTGGTTTTACCGATGGAACCGTAATGGTTTGGAATGCTGAAACTGGCAAATTGATTACTGAATTTGCTGCTCATAAAGATCCTGTTTATGACATTAAATTCAGCCCGGGTAGCGATCATTTGGTTACTGCTTCTTACGATAAAACCGCTGTGGTTTGGAGTCTGCCCGATTTTAAAAAAGTGTCAGAATTTAAAGGACACGAATGGATTGTGTCATCGATAGCCATCGCGGGTGATGGAACAATTGTATTCACCGGATCCTGGGACAGGCAGGTTTGTCAATGGAACATGTTTACAGGAGAGCTAATTCGTAAATACTCCGGTCACAGTAATTACGTTTCAGGGATAACACTCAGCAGTAACGGAAAGCAACTTTTTTCATGTTCTTGGGACGGAAGTATTATTGCATGGGATACTCAAACAGGAAAAAAAATATGCACATTTATCAGTGTCGATGATAACGACTGGTTGGTAGTTACCCCCGATAATTTCTACATGGGGAGCAAGGACGCAGCGCGCAAGGTATCGTTTACATCGGGGATGAACAGCTTTGGTTTTGAACAGTTTGATCTGCAGTATAACCGACCTGATAAAGTTCTCGAACAATTGCCATGGGCCGATTCTGCTTTAATACCGGTGTATCGTAAAGCTTACGAAAAGCGACTGATTAAATCAGGGGTTAACGAAAGCTGGTTCGGCCCCGACTTTCATAGCCCTGAAATCAGGATACTCAACCGCAGCGAAATTTCGCTGATAACTGAAAATAATGCAATTGAGCTCCATCTTATTTTATCCGACAGCGTGTATAAAATTAATACGCTGAACCTATGGGTGAACGGTGTACCTTACTATGGTGTGTCAGGAAAGAGTGTAGAAGGGATAGCTGACCTTAAAAATTACAGGGTTACCATCCCGCTAAGCTATGGAAAAAACAGGATAGAGGCTGCGTGTATGAACGAAAAAGGAGTCTTTTCACTGAAGGATGAAATCGAAATATATCAGGAAACCAATAATCCAAGAAAGCCTGATTTGTACCTGATATCGCTTGCAGTTTCGGAATTTGATGATTCAAGATATAATTTGAAATATACAGTTCAGGACGGAAGAAGCTTCATTAAATGTTTTTCTCCACCTAACGATCGCTTCGGGCATGTTTATATCGATTCGCTGTACAACGAAAACTGTACCCGCGAAAATCTGCGTAATATCCGACAAAAACTGATGAATACTCATGTCGATGATGAAGTTATTGTGCATGTGGCAGGGCATGGCTTACTCGACGACAAGCAGGATTTTTATTTTGCCGTAAGCAATATCAATTTCAAAAACCCTTCAGTCAATGGAATCAACTATGCCGAAATAGAGAGCTTACTGGATAGCATTCCGGCAAGAAATAAGCTGTTGCTGCTTGATGCATGCCATAGCGGCGAAGTTGACGAGGCTTCCGAAATGGCACCGGTTCTTACCGATAATGCCCGCACAAGGGGAGTGGTGATGTATAAATTGCCTGTTTCTGAATTAAGCACAAACGATATCAACCTGAAAAATTCATTCGACCTGATGAGGGAAATATTTGTTGATGTGCGGCGCAGTACCGGGGCTGTGGTAATTTCAGCTGCCAGTGGAGCAGGTTTTGCTATAGAACGTGAGGACCTGCAAAACGGAATTTTTACCTATTGCATTGTAGAAGCTATCGAAGATTTACGTGCTGACAAAAACAATGATGGCAGTATAAGCGTGAGTGAGTTGCGCGATTTTGTGATAAAAAGAGTCAGAGAAATCAGCGATGGACAGCAGTTTCCAACATCCCGCAAAGAAAACCTCATTAATGACTTCAGAGTTTGGTAAAACCTAAAAGACAAATGCCAAATGCCAAAAGACAAATGTCAAAAGTAATGGATTCAGAGTCGGGTAAAAGAATATTTTTGCTCAGCCAAGGCAATAGATATTTATCGAAAAAATACCCAGAAATACCTTTAACATATTTAAAATAAGTAATAAATTCTGATGGTATTCATATGTCTTAAAACATGATGAATGTATAAGTAATTGTGCAACATGGTTTTTTTTGATTTTGAGTATTCTGATGAATTCTTAAGGTGATAGGATTGTATAACTTGTAAATTATTGAAATTAATTTATATAATATGATAATATATATATTCTAAAATCATGAGATGGTAATGCTGACAATGAGAGGTAACCAACGGTCTATTGGTTTATAAAAAGTATGTATAAAAAACATATAAATCGTCGGGTGACTTTTTATATAATGATACTTTTGTGTTCCTTTTAGTTGTGTCAGTTACATTTGGTATTAATGATAATTTTTCGTTAAGATGAATTTATACAATTCTGTTGCTCCTCCAGTTATTCGGGTGATAAATGCTTTGTTTAAACCATTGCTGCTTTCATTCATTCTACTTATTGGTAATGCTCAAACTAATGCTCAGGAAAGCCCCGGATACACCGGAAATTCTCAAAACCGCATTGCACCGCATGCTCCCGATTACAATGACCCCAATTATGAAGTCAAGAAAAATGAATGGATAGCAAATTATCCTGAAGAATACAACGCATTGCAACCCAATGGCAATCAAAATACGATAGTTGATGTGTCGCTTATACCCGAAGCTTCGCTTAAAGCTCCTTTGCTTGGACCCCATGCTCCCGATTCAGATGATCCGGATTTTGAAGCAAAGAAGGCAGAATGGATTAAGAATTACCCTGAAGAGTATAATGTGTTGCATAGAAATTCTGTAATAACTTGTAATGAGGCACCACAACTAATAACTCCTTCAGAAATTGATAACCAACTAGGTCCGCTGATTGAATTACCGGCTTCAGATATAGACCCTGAATGTGTTGATAATGAAGATGAGTGAGTAAAAGTCCATCATTAAATTTATTAATAAAGAGCGAAGGGGTGTAAAGACCTATAGAAATAAACTACTCCCCATTCTTTAGACCACTTTTTTGTATTCTTAATTGAAATCTCTAAAAGAACTGATGATGATGTAAAAGTAGTGTTAAAAACCGGAAATAACTTGGTAAAGTTATTCTGGTTTTTAA
>JAGOLH010000052.1 GCA_017994175.1 Bacteroidales bacterium
TATTGATTTTTAGATACAACTTGTTAAAAAATTTAGTAACATTGTACTGATTGAAGAAAATCATTAATGGGTTCTTTGGTTTTTTTAAGTCAAAAAATGAAAAGAATGAATTTTTAGAACCCACCTATAATTATTTGCGCCATGAAATTAAAAGCACTTTTTCCGCTAATTTTTGTTTTCGCCCCCCTTTGTCTTTTCGCCCAGCATAAAAACAGCGAAACAGCACGCCATTTTACCGATCTGCTCGAAAAAGGCAATTACACAGAAGCTTCGAAACTGTTGCAGGCAAACCCTCCTACCGACAGTGCTTTCTGGGCAAATGCATGGTCGAAATTCATTAAAAACTATGGGCACATCACCGAAGAACGGAGTCTTGAAAGCGATATTTTTGGTAAATACGACATGGTGTACCGAATTGTGGATACGGAAAAAAAGACGATTAAACTGAATTATTCATTTGAGAACGGAAATCTGACCGGATTCAGGTATCAGGTTTACGACACTGCAAATGCACATCACGCTATTTATGCCAACCCACTGTTCAAAGAGAAAAAGCTCCGCTTTCAGTCGGGAAATTTCAGCATGTCGGCAGCATTATTGGAGCCTGCAGTTAATAAAGACTCAATCATTGTAATTTTTGTGCATGGGTCGGGCTCAACCGACCGCGACGAAAGCGTTGGCGGCAGCAAGGTTTTTCTCGATCTGGCACAGGGGCTGGCTTCGTATGGTATTGCTTCGTTCCGCTTCGACAAACGCAGCTATGTGTACCCCGAAGCTTTTTCGAACCGCAGCTTTACAGTGTACGACGAAACTGTGCAGGATGCGGTTTCGGCTGTTGACTATTGCCATCATGTGCTGGGATATGCCTATTCCAACATCTTTGTGCTGGGGCACAGTCTGGGCGGAATGCTTGCCCCTCGTATTGCCAACAGCATTGCAACACCCGTTGGGGGTATTATAATTTTTTCGGGCAATGCACGTGCACTTCAGACACTCATCGGCGAACAAACAGAATACCTGATGAAACGGAATGGGAAACTTACCAAAGAAGACAAAAAGCGCCTTGTAATGATGAATGAGCTGAACAACAATGTATCGAAGCTCCAAACCGGTGATGCGGCAAAAAACACGTTGGCATTGCCTTTTGGATTACCCGCTTCGTACTGGTACGATCTTAAAAATTACGATCAGTGCAAAACCGCCGCTTCTCTTGATATTCCGATTCTTGTGATGCAGGGAGGGCGCGACTATCAGGTAACCACCGAAGATTTTTTATTATGGAAAAAAGCCCTGAAAGGAAAAGCAAATGCAAGCTTTATGCTATTTAATAAACTAAACCATCTCTACGTTGCAGGCGAATCCAAATCGTATCCTGAAGAATATGAGAAGCCTGGAAATGTTGATAAATCAGCTATTGAAGCAATCTCCGACTGGTTGAAGTTGCAAGAAAAATAAAAATCAACAGCACAGAAAAGGTCAATTGCTTTTAAAATGTCTAATGAATGTCTATTCTAACATTTGACATTTGATTTATAACATTTGACTTGCTCCGGCTAATCAACCCTTATAAGGTTGTAGCGGAGATACCAGTCGTAATAATCAGTACCAAATTCAACCAATGAAAAAAACACGGCATCGCCTCCATCAGAGAAGCTTAGGTGCTGTATTTCGAAATTATTATTGCACTCGTATGAATACGGGTAGGCTGACATAGCATATTCGTACCCCACATTAAGCACTCCATATCCTTTGTTGTTGATGACTTCGTCTATTGTAAAGGTCTGGCATGGAATGTCGGCAGAAGGTTCAATACACATCTGTCCTCCGGCAGGGTTGTCAACCATTTTGTATCCAAAATAAAAAGGGGATGGCCAATAATTGGGGTTCGATACATTGGAGGCTGTAGCAATATAATGTCCGGTTTCGGTGAATGTGATATCAATATTCCAGGTGGCTCCAAACATAGCTTCAGCAGTGCCGGTCCAATGACCAACCAGCCGCCGTTGCATCGAAGCAGGGCATTCTGTAACAGTAACTTCACGCAGGGTTGTAACACTTTTATTGCCATCATAGCCGATTTTCACACTGATAATGAAGTTTCCGGCACTATCGGGCACCCAGGTAATGTTTTTTTCACTGGGGAAATTGGCAAACAGGGTGTTTTCGGAATAATCCAGAATTTTCCATTCGTAATATTCGGGTACTACTCTGTTGCCGTCGATATCGGCGTTTTCGGTAACTGAAATGCTGATGGAGTCGAAAACTACCGTTTGCGCCGATTGAATCAGAATGGTCGGCTGGGTAATATTAATTGCATTCTCGCAACCAGCCAGAAACGCCAGCAATGCAATAATCCAAATTGTTTTTTTCATGATGCAGATATTATGCAATAAAAAGTTCTCTTATTTAATAACGTATCTAAGTTACAAAAGGTTGCATCAAAATTAAATGACAAAAAAATTGTGATAACAGTTAGCATTTGACTTATGACTTTTGACATTTGACTTGCTTTATCTATTCAACCCTCACAAGGTTGTAGCGAAGATACCAGTCGTAATAATCAATACCAAATTCAACAAGCGAAAAAAACACAGCATCGCCTCCATTCGAGAAGCGAAGGTGTTCTATTTCGAAATTATCGCTGCAATCGTATGAATAGTTCGAATTGTACACAAATTCATAGCCTATCGAAAGCACTCCATAGCCCTCGTTATTAATAACTTCGTCGATTACAAAAGCCTGACACGGAACGTCGGCAGAGGGCGGTTCGAGCCCCTCATTTTGAATATCAAGATAACCAAAGTAGAACGGACATGGCAAATTTGGTGACGGCATGTTGGAGGCTGTAGCAATATAATGTCCGGTTTCGGTGAATGTGATATCAATATTCCAGGTGGCTCCAAACATAGCTTCAGCAGTGCCGGTCCAATGACCAATCAGCCGCTGTTGCATCGAAGCAGGGCATTCTGTAACAGTAACTTCACGCAGCGTTGTAACACTTTTATTGCCATCGTATCCTATTTTAACACTTATAATAAAGTTTCCGGCACTATCGGGCACCCAGGTAATGTTATTCTCATCAGGGAAATCGGTGTATAGTGTGTTTTCGGAATAATCCAGAATTTTCCATTCGTAATAATTGGGTACCACTCTGTTACCGTCGATATCGGCGTTTTCGGTAGCCGAAATGCTGACGGAATCGAAAACTGAAAGCTGCGCCGATTCAACCAGAATGGTCGGCTGGGTAATATTAATTGCATTCTCGCAACTCCAAAATGTGACAATTGATATTAGAAACAGCAAACCTATAACGAATTTTTTCATATGCTATATTAATCGTACTGTAAATATACGCCGGGAAAATAGAAAAGGTTGCATCCGGGCGAAAAACAACTTATTCCTTCAATCCAAAAGCAAGATCTCCCGCATCGCCCAGTCCGGGAACGATATACGATTTAACAGTAAGTTCATCGTCGATAGCTCCCACCCATATTGTTACCTCGTTGTCGGGAAGATATTTTTGCAGGTGCTCCACTCCTTCCTTACTGGCAATAAGCGAAATAATATGCGTATGACGAGGTTTTCCGTGTTTCAGCAAACCGCGATATGCCAACACCATGCTCTGACCGGTAGCCAGCATCGGATCGCAGATTATCAGCAGTCGCTTTTCGATAGAAGGAGAAGTAATATAATCGATCTGAATATCGAAAGTATCGTTGTTTTCGTATTTCCGGTACCCGGCAATGAAGGCAGAATCGGCGTGATCGAAAAAATCGAGTACCCCTTCGTGCATGGGGATACCCGCCCGCAGTACTGATGCTATAACCGGCTGCTCCTTCATCGTGGGAACAATGGCAACACCCAGCGGCGTCTGAATTTCCTCATCGGTAAAGGGCAGGGCTTTGCTCACTTCATAGGCAAAAATACTGGCAGCGCGCTGCATGTTTTTTCTGAAACGCATGCGCTCACATTGAATAGCTTCGTCTCTTATCTCAGCCAGATACTGGTCGAGCAGCGTTCCTTTTCCCCCGAGGTTTACAATCTTCATGTCCGGTTAATTTTGAAAAAGTAATAATACTATTTTTTTTTATTTTTTAAAATACCGCATAGCAGCCGGCAAATTGTTGATTTTCAGTTTGGGGAAATATACGGGAGTCGCCCCAAATCCTCTGAAAAATCTGGCAATACCTTCGATGGAAGAGCCCTCGAAATCGAGGATTATGTTACTGCCTGAATTGGTGTGGATTATAGTATCAAACGCCAGGAACATGGCCCTTTTATCTTTTCCGGTATCAGACGAAATACCAAAAAGGTAGGTAATATATCCACGATATTGCGAAAACACTGCAGCAGCGAATACTTCGTTATTTGAATCCAAAACGGTAAACAAACTACCTATTCCATTTATAAGCAGCTGCAACAGTTTTTTTTCAACATCCTTTATGGTTTCCTTTCCAAGCCCTCCAACCCAAGGCTGACAGCCTGCATTAATCATATAGCTTATCACACCGAAATCGGAGCTTTGAGTTACATGCAGCTGATTTTTAACCGCCCTAGCAATATTGCGGCATGTATTCTCTGAATATCCCGAGTGTAGTTCGGTATAACCGGGCTGTAATGAAAGATGATGTGTAATACCCTGTTCAGAATAAAGCGATTGATCCATTGGCATTGCCGTATTCATGGGCATATCCACCAAGCGGAATTTTCGGGGGATGGCCTCGATACATTTCTTGGTTGTTTCGGTATTGGTGAACTCTATCGAAAAGATACCAAGCTGTTGCGTCAGTGGCGGGTGAAAAATATATGAGACTCCGAATTTCTTTTTATGGGTTAGTGGCATCACACAGCGATAATCATCAGTTATAAGTGCATCCCATCCGGGACTGACTATATTCAGGTATGAAGAGGTGGCATAGATACGTGGGTTCACAGAGCTGCTAATGCATTCATCCCATGCATTAAAATCAATTGCATTATGTTTTAAATAGTTAATTTTCAACTATTTGGCTACTTTTAAAAGATATCTGTACAAATTTTCTGTGTGCGCATTATCCACATCTTCCCCAAAACTTTCGTTGTGCCATAGGCTTACAAATACTCCCTCAACCTGTCTGATTTCTTTCACAATTTCAGCTACAGCAATTTTGGCTTCTTCAGTATTCATTTTCATATATTTGCTGAGGGTTACATCCATCATTCCCAGGGGCACAACACACAATTCTGTTTCACGGTTTTCAGTCAGGTCGAAAAAGAAAAACGGACTGCAAATACCCGCTCTGAACCCTGTAGTTTCGGGGTAACCCATGGTGAAATCGAATTGTATTCCCAATTCCAATAACTTTTGGTATGTGTCTGGAAATGTTAGTTTTAGGAAGTGCACTCTTGCCTCATATACGGGTGTTCTGAGAATGCCTTCCAGGGTTTTCTTTTCATTCTTCCATGCGTTTTCATCGCAATGTCCTGCAAACGAGGGGTGAATTCCCAACCTGCAATTATGCTGTAGGGCCAACACATTTTTTGCAAATTGTGATGAGTTTGCTGGAATATTTTTGTCGTACTTACTCCGTTTGGCTGCTAATATAAAATACATTGGCAGCATACCATTTTCGATATGAATCTTCTCTATTTCGCCAAGACAATCCCAGGGGTCGCGTTTACGATTAAGCAACACATTTAGTCTTTCGCTGCAATTACTGAACCTCCCGGTAAACAAATCCCTGAAAAACCCTCCTGTATTTCGCACAAATCCTTTATACTTGTATTTATACATGCTGTCAACATCGATGGTTGGCACAAAACGGTAGTCCATTTCGCCAAATACAACCGAAGAGTCTTTTTGCAATATTAGTTTTTTAAGTTCGGCCGCCCACAGGTTCACCACAGGTTTTTTCAGGTATCCGTTACGAGCAGCATGCGATGCCGAAGCTTTGTAACGACCCATAAAGTCGGTTTCGGAGGTAGAATATTCTTCGTAACGGGTTGTTACCCAAAATGAAGCGGCAAAAACATCGAAAGGAATATCAAAGCCATCGGGAGAGCAAAAAAACACGGGGAGTTCGTTCCAGCTACTGACAACGGGGTTATAAGCTGGTATTTCGTCCTCATTCAATATGGGATGTGGCCATATTTTCAATAGGCCCTCAGCTGGGTTTCCCGAATAGTTGATGCAAAAACCATTCACCTGATCAAGGTTCGTAATAATCTCGAACTCAGTATGTAGCACCTGCCTGAAAACAAGCGATAATGCGTATTTTACACGAGGTGTTTCGTTATTTACAAGCACTTGTATCATCGGGCAAATATACTTACAAATTTTAGTTACAACATTCCTTCGTCGGCAAAGCTGTAATATTGCTTATTGGCAACAATAATGTGATCGAGCAGGGTAATATCGAAAAGCTTTGCTGCATCGCGCAATTTGTGGGTTATCTGACGGTCTGCGTCACTTGGCTTATTGTTACCACTTGGGTGATTGTGCGATATCAGAATTCCGTGAGCCAGTTTTTCGAGGGCGCGTTTCATAATGATTTTTACGTCCATCACCGTCCCCGCTGTACCACCCTGACTGATTTTGAAGATATCGGTAACGTGATTTGCCCGGTTGAGCAATGCCACCCAGAATTCTTCATGGCTCAGATCTGCCAGCATAGGTTCAAACATTGAAAAAGCATCTTTGCTGCTTGTAATGCTTTTATATTCTGGAATTTCGGCGAGCTTTCTCCGACGCCCCAGTTCAAGGGCAGCAATTATTTCGACCGCCTTAGCCTGCCCTATGCCTTTAAACTTTTTAAAATGTGAAATATCTTGTTTTCCCAATAAGTTGAGATTATTGCTGTTGGCATCCAGAATCTCCCGTGCCAGCTCCACTGCCGATTTATCGCGGTTTCCGGTACGTAGCAGAATGGCAATTAGCTCAGCATCGCTCAGAGAAACAGTTCCTTTATTGATCATTTTTTCTCTGGGGCGATCATCGACAGCCCAGTTTTTAATGGATTTTGATTTCATCGGTAACCCCCTGTAACAATTAGTAGATTTATTTTTTGTATTTGTCTGCTATTCCAATTTCTCATTTACTCTAACAAAGCATAAATATAAAAAAAAGCCGGCAATAAGCCGGCTCCGTAAATATTTTGGATGGTTTATTGCATTTTATTCAGCTGAACGGCCAGACTCGATTTCAGGTTTGCTGCTTTCTTATGATGAATAACATTATTTTTTGCCAGTTTATCCAACATTGATGCAACTTCGGGAAAAAGCTTTTCTGCTTCTTTTTTGTCGGTAACTGAACGCAACTTCCTTACAGCGTTGCGGGTTGTTTTGGCTGCATATTTATTCTGCACCCGACGAGCTTCTGTTTGTCTGATTCTTTTTTTTGCGGACTGATGATGTGCCATATCTTTAAACTATTGTTACTATTAAATTTGCCCTTATTTTGGGAGTGCAAATATACATTATTTCTTATTACTTGCAAAAGTTTATAAATTTTCTTTAAAAATATGGAAAAATTTAATAGCATTACCATAGCACTTGGCTTTGGCAGATACTAATTTTTTTGAAAAACCTTATGATGTTACTGTCTCTTTCCGGTTTGTTACTGATTTCATGATTATTACCGGCCAGAATTTCTATTTTTGCATAAAAACAACGCATGAAAACATTTCGCCAATATATACTTTTAGATATAATGTTGTTTGTTTGGTTGGTATTACCATCCGGAGTGTACTCGCAAAGCTATCAGACACAAGTTTCATCTCCTAATGCAATTAACGAAATTTGTTTCATTCTCGACACAGCAGGAAATGCATTTTATACAGTGCAACATAAAGGGGACACACTGCTTGGCGCTTCAAGGCTGGGTATTGTATTGCAGAATGACAGCCTCAATACGTTCGATTTTATTACGAAAAGCGAAAAGCAGGTTTCTGAAAATTGGAGCCCTGTGTGGGGAATTAGCTCCTCGGTACAAAACAATTATAACAGTATTACAGTAAATCTTCGCAAAAAAAATGGCAAATCACGTGTAAATGTCGAATTTCGCTGTTTTGACGACGGAATTGCTTTCCGTTATATACTCACCGGAGGAAGTAAGGGCTCCGTTGTGGTTATTATGTCGGAAGATACCCGTTTTAATTTGTATGGCACATGGGAAAGCTGGTGGAGCTATGCCGATTACAATACCCTTGAAAAAGAATACTATCACACAGCTGCCGATAGCGCTCAGCATGTTGCCACTCCTTTTACGCTGAAAAATCAGAACGGCAAATATATATGCATTCACGAAGCTGCCATAACCGAATATACCACCATGACTTTGCGACAAGACAGCAATTTGAACAACGCATATCAAGTTAATCTTGTTCCATGGGCCGATGGGACCGCAGTCAAGACAAGAGCACCGGTGAATAGTCCTTGGCGCGTTGTATTTATTGCCGACACAGCCGGAGACTTACTGGTATCAAACCTTTTATACAACCTGAATGACGAGTGCATAATCAACGATGTTTCGTGGATACAACCCATGGTATACAACGGCATCTGGTGGGAAATGCATCTGGGTATTTCTACTTGGGATAAAGGCCCGAAGCACGGGGCAACTACCGTAAATGCGTTGCGCTACATTGATTTTTCTGCAGAAAACCAATGGGGAGGATGCCTGATTGAAGGGTGGAACACCGGTTGGGAAAACTGGGGAAAACCCGAAGCTTTCGACTTTGTGACACCGTACAGCGATTTCGATCTTCGGAAGGTTGCCGAATATGCTGCCGCGAAAAATGTAGTACTGATTGGTCATCACGAAACAGGAGGTGATATTGTTTCGTATGAGTATGCTCTCGATTCGGCATTCTCGCTCTATCAATCAATGGGAATTCGTGCTGTTAAAACAGGTTACGCTGGGGCGATTGTTCCTGCAGGGGAATATCATCATGGACAATATATGGTGGAGCATTGCAATATGGTTATGCGCAAAGCAGCACAATATCATCTTATGCTTGATGTTCACGAGCCTGTGATAATGTCGGGATTGAGCCGTACCTATCCAAATCTCATGACTTCGGAAGGGGTTAGGGGAATGGAGTGGAATGCTTGGAGTAAAGGAAATATGCCACGTCATACCTGTATTTTGCCTTTTACCCGGGGAATGGCCGGACCAGTGGATTATACAGCAGGAATCTTTGATATTGACCTTTCGGCTCATCGTGATAAAAGGGTAAAATGGAACTCTCTTGACCCCGGAAACACTGCTGTTCACAGTACTATTGCTAATCAACTTGCGCTGATGTTGGTCCTGTATAGTCCGATGCAAATGGCCGCCGATTTACCTGAAAATTATAAAGATCACCCGGCACTTGATTTATTAAGACAGTTGCCAACTACTTTTGATGAAACCAGAGTTCCTGACGCAGAAATAGGGGAATATATTATTATTACCCGCCGGAAGGGTGAAATATGGTATCTGGCTGCAATTACAAATGAAAAAAGTCGAGAATTTGAGATTGCTTTGAACTTTCTTAACGAAAATACGCATTACCAGGTTGATATTTATGAAGACGGAGAGACCGCAGATTATAGATACAACCCGGAAGCAATTACAGTAAAAAAGCAGTTTGTCGGTAAAACCGATGTACTAAAGTTTCGACTTGCTTCTGGCGGTGGATATATTGCTGTTTTCAGAATTATCGATTAATTCCTAGCTTTGCGATAAAAGTTTCCGGAAAAAAACTTTTATAAAAACTAAAAAACACATTATTTTGCATCATTAAAATCAAACGCATATGTCAGGACACAATAAATGGTCAACAATTAAACGCAAAAAAGGTGCTCTCGATGCAAAGAGGTCAAAAATATTTTCGCGGATTGCAAAAGAAATAACCATCGCTATAAAAAGCGGGGGAAGCGCTGATCCTGAATTTAACGCACGCCTTCGGGTTGCAATTCAGAATGCCAAAGGGGCAAATATGCCCAAGGACAATATCGAAAGGGCTATTAACAAAGGCGGTGACAGCAGCGCACTTTTTGAATCGACATTTGAGGGTTATGCCCCCCATGGCATTGCCGTTTTTGTTGAATGCATGACAGACAACAACAACCGTGTTGTTTCGAACGTAAGGTCTATCTTTAACAAATACAATGGCTCGCTCGGAACAAATGGTTCTTTAAGCTTTCTTTTCGAACGAAAAGGCGTTTTTACCATTCTGAACAATGGAAAAATTGATTCCGACGAACTCGAATTGGAACTCATTGACGGTGGAGCTCAGGACATTGAAATTGATGAAGAGACAATTACCGTTTATTGTGCGCTTGAGGATTTTGGAAATTTGAATAAGAAGCTCGAACAACTCAAAGTAGATATCGAAAGTGCAGAACTGCAACGCATTCCAAACGACACAAAAACTCTGGATGTTGATACTGCCAAAAAAGTGATGAAGCTTATTGATGCATTAGAAGACGACGATGACGTTCAGAATGTTTATCATAACCTCGAAATAACCGAAGAACTTGCTAATGCTCTTGATGAGTAAGCGGTTTTTCTATTACCATATCCGATAATATCTGAATGCCCTTGTTTATTATCAGGGGCATTTTTTTTGTGTTGATGCACAGGCAGATAATTAATATCAAGAAGGGCATCGCCGGCATTTTGTAGCGGACCAGCGCACCAAGGTTCGGTGTTGTAAGTCCTATAAGAGCATATAAAATCAAAATGAAAGAACCCGAAAACAGTATTACTTTATATTCTTGCTTATCGGGTTTTCGGAAATAAATTAAGAGCAAGATGCATAGAAATATCACACCGGTATTTTCGAAAGCAGCCATTCTTGAGAACACTGAGCCCCCTTCGAAGATATTCGGCCGAAAAAAACTATGATAATATGCAACGGGCAGATGGCTAATTATACCTTGAGGACTAGGATCAACCTGAGGAAGATCAACATTGCTGCCGGCATCTTCGGCGAGATTTACGAATTTCACAAAGTCGGTCTGCTTTTCCGAAATAATCTTTGCAAAATCAAGCCCGGTTATCGATTTGCTACTGAAAAACAATATCAGAATTACTCCAAAAATAATGCTCATTACCAATGTTTGGCGCCAGTAATTGTTTTTCTTTACGACCATATAGAAAACCATACCCGGTGTTAATGCCAATAGCACATAAAACTTGGAAAAAAAGAGTAATACTGCAGTCACAATAAAAAACAGTAAATATTTAACCTTCAGTAATTCTTTAAATCGGATGAGAAAATACACCATTGCCCCCATTGAAAACATAACGAGACTTTCTTTTAACAAACCAGAAGACCAGAATAAAACGGTAGGAACAAGAAATATGCAAAAAAACAGGAGAAGGTTTTTCCCGGGCATACATTTGTGTAAGCCCAATGCAAGCAGAAAAGCTCCACAAAACGACAGAAATATAGTAATTACCAGGTTCACATAATAATTCCCCTGCGAAATGAGGCATAGAAAAGCATTGTACCGGATCATCGTTCTATTGTCGTTGTACAATCCATAATTGTATTTTTTATACCAGTAATCGGCATAATCATAGTACTTTGTAAGTTGCGGCTCGTTGGCGTGGATGCCTGTAAGCATTTTAAAATAGTCGGAAGGTGATTCTTCCATAGCAGAATACAGAGCCCTCCCACCGTGAAAATATTTGTACATATCGGCAGTCCACGGGTCGTAATAATGGGTGTAAATAAAGCTCACGCCGACGCCGGTAACAAGCTTCAGCAGAAACACCAGAACCAACACCCGTGTTTTAATACCCAAACGCCTGAAAAACTTCAGTTTCATTATCAGAAAGACAAAGAAAAAGATAAGGGCAAGGCTTAACAAAATCTCCTGTAGCATGTTTACAAATTTATAAAAGAAAGTAAGTAATTGATATGCAGGCTTAAAAAATATGTTGATAAAATTGGCAAACTAATACCCGTTCAAACAATTAAAAGAAAGCATATTCCTTATATTTGCCCTTACAAAAGAACCATAAAATGACCGAGAAACCCGTTACATTAGCCACCGCCCAGGAGCTGGGCTTGAACGAATTTGAGTTTGACCTTATTCAGAAATATTTGAACCGCATTCCCAATTATACAGAACTGAGTATTTATTCAGTGATGTGGTCGGAACATGCTTCTTATAAAAATTCAATAAAATGGCTAAAAACACTGCCTCGCGATGGTGGGTGCCTTTTAACGGGTGCCGGAGAAGAAAATGCAGGCTTGGTAGATATCGGCAATAATCTTGCCTGTGCGTTTAAAATCGAATCGCATAATCATCCATGTGCCGTTGAGCCCTATCAAGGGGCAGCAACCGGGGTAGGTGGTATCAACCGCGACATTTTTACCATGGGCGCGCGCCCGATTGCTCAGTTGAACTCATTGCGTTTTGGAAATATTAAAAATGACCGGACCAAATGGCTCATGAAAGGAGTGGTAAAAGGTATAGGCGATTACGGCAACTCGTTTGGAGTTCCGGTGCTGGGCGGAGAAGTTTTCTTTGACGATAGCTTCAATACAAACCCTCTCGTAAATGCAATGTCGGTTGGCATAATGGAAAAGGGGAAAGTGATTTCGGCCATAGCTAAAGGTGCGGGGAATCCGGTTTTCATAGTTGGTTCTTCTACAGGAAAAGACGGAATACACGGAGCAACTTTTGCATCGGCTGACATAACCGAAGATTCTGCCGACGATATTCCTTCGATACAAGTTGGAGACCCGTTTCAGGAAAAACTACTCCTTGAAGCAAGTCTGGAATTACGCGACTCCGGAGCCATTGTCGGCATGCAGGACATGGGTGCCGCCGGAATAATCTGCTCCACGAGCGAAATGTCGGCAAAAGGGAACTCTGGCATGCGAATCGATCTTAGTCTGGTACCGCTTAGGCAGAAAAACATGGAGGCATGGGAAATTCTGCTTTCAGAATCACAGGAAAGAATGCTGGTAGTGGTAGAGAAAGGAAAAGAAAAAATTGTAAACGATATTTTTACGAAATGGGACTTGAATTGTCAGCAAATAGGAGAAGTTATCGATGAAGATAGATTGTATTTTCATTATCAGGGCAAGCTTGTTGCAGAAGTTCCTGCAAATTCGCTGGTACTTGGAGGGGGAGCACCTGTGTATGAGCGAAGTTATCAAGCCCCGGAATATGTACAAAATCACAAGATTTTCAATATCGACACCATACCAGAACCCGAGGATCTGAAAGATATCGCTGACTTTCTGACCCAACATCCCAATATTGCATCGAAGCGATGGGTTTATGAGCAATACGATACTATGGTCCGGACCAATAACATGTCGACAAACAATCCTTCCGATGCTGGAATCATTAATATCAAAGGTACCAATACAGCTCTGGCTGTTTCGGTGGATTGCAACAGTAGGTATGTTAAAGCCGACCCTGAAACCGGGGCTATGATTGCGGTTGCCGAATCGGTACGAAACGTTGCATGTTCCGGTGCCCGGCCACTGGCAATTACCAACTGCTTGAACTTTGGGTCGCCCTATAATCCGGAAGCCTACTGGCAGTTTGTGATGGCAGTGAAAGGAATGGGAACCGCTTGCCGTAAATTCAACACACCGGTTACCGGTGGAAACGTATCATTTTATAATCAGACAACCATTGCCGGTAAAACAGAGCCCGTCTTCCCTACCCCAACTATCGGGATGCTTGGAATCCTTGATGATAAAAGATCGCAAACAGGTCTGGCTTTTACCCGCAAAGGTGATGTAATTTTCCTCATAGGAAATGTATATAACGATATCAATTCTTCGGAATATCTGTATTCATATCATAAAGTTAAAAATAGCCCCCCGCCTCACTTCAACCTGGATACAGAGCACAAATTACTTCAGGTAATAATGGCCTTAACCGGCACTAATATTGTTGCCTCTCTTCACGATGTTTCCGATGGTGGGCTGTACATTGCGTTACTCGAATCAGCAATGCCCAACAAGCTTGGCTTCGACATAACTACAGCAGCCGAGGTTAGAAAGGATGCGTTTTTGTTTGGAGAAGCCCAGGGTAGGGTAGTGGCTTCGGTGCCTCCCGAAAATCAAAACCGTTTTATTGATGTTCTGATGTCGTTTGAGTTTCCGTTTACAGTTCTTGGGCATGTTACCAAGGGGGAAATACGCATCGATGATCTTCCGTTCGGATTCATTAAAGATGCACGGAAGTTGTATAACAGGTCTATTGAATCGGAGATGCTGAAATAAATGGGAGCTCTCTAATATTTAGTCTCTCTCATTAATTTACCATTGTGATAAAATGCTTCGCCAACGAGTTTTCCCTGTTCATTATAAAAAGTCCATTTCCCTTCGGCTGTATCATTAAAATAACTTTTATCGTAGTACTTTTGCCCATTGGGGAAATATACCGCCGAAACACCGTGCCGTAAACCGTTTCTGTAGTAACCATAGCTCCACACGGTGTCGTTTTCGTACCATGCAATCCATTTACCTGAGCGCTTTCCGTTTGAGTATCCGCCTTCCATTTTTCGGTGCCCATTTTCATAATATTGTATTTCGTAAACAAGCTCTTGAAAACTACTGTCGCGAAAATAAAATACCTTTTGAGGTTGCTCGTTCTGAAATGAAGCAACTACCTGGCATACATAATTTTTTGCAATGGTATCGCTTGCGGGTTTTGCGTATTTTATAGTCCTTTCGTTTTTCTCTCTTTCCGCAATCCGGCTTTGACTGGATACATTATTTCCGTTGCAGCCACATAGCAGCGAAAAAAACAGGAGTACTGGAATGAATACATTGATACGTGTTTTCATTTATTTCTCTGTTTTATAAGCTTGCCGTTTTCGAATATCTGCACCGTAGCTTTTTTTCCATTTTCATCATAAATAATCCACTTACCATCCGAAATTCCATGATCGTAACTGGCAGTAAAACGTCGTTTACCTGTTTCTGAAAAGTAATGACATTTTCCATGCAATTCATCATCGCAATAATACTCCTGCGATGCCACTTTCCCATTTGTAAAATACATCAGGCATTTACCGTTCTTTTTACCGTTTTTATAATTTGTTTCACTTTCGAGCCATCCGTTTGTGTAGTAATACTCTGTTTTCACCAAATCCCTAACCCCTTCAATGTCTTTATAATACACAACTTTCAGTGGTTTACCATCCGGGTAAGTTGATTCCACTTCTTTTTCGGCGGAACTACACGAACCAATGGTAAAAGCAATCAATATCAATATTCCCGAAGTAATGCCTCTCATAAGCTCTTCAATCTGTTTACTTTATTTATCAGTATATTTTGATTAATAATCAAATGCATGCCGTAAAAATAATCGAATCTTTCGATATCTTTTCCCCAAAAGCCACCATAATGAACAACAATTTTCAGTCCATCGGCCACCTCTTTGGTAAAAGCGGCTTTTATGGTAAAAACATTTCGTTCCGGAGCAAGTGCCGAACCCCATTTTTGACTTACCGATTGAAACAAAGGTTCTCCGAATGCCGAAAAATAATGGTACCCGTACCAGTGTGCCAAATCAAGGCTAAAATAACTGAAATATGCCGACACTTTAGAATGCACGCCATAGCCCTGACTATAGGGCAATTTTAAAAACGGAGACAGGTCACGACATGCTACATACATACATTCGGCACCGATACCCGCAGGGATTTTTGAATAAAAATTCTGCCGATATCGCAGCCCCCCGGCCACAGATCCGATAGTTCTCACATCATAGGTTACCGCAAGGTCCTGCCCACCATTATGTGCCCACAAAAACTGACCGACTCCGGTAAATACGGTTTTCTTTTTTGATAACAACGGGAATTCGCCTGAAAATCCCAATTGTAGCTGCTCTTGTTTTCTATCATTTGGAAAGGCAGTCTGGTCCCAGTTAAGCCATAAATCGGCAAACCAGCTGCCTTTTGAATACATAAACTGCAAGCCTTCTTCGTTATTATCAATAATATGACGGTCGGCACAGTATATTTCTTCTGTCAGATGATGTTCTGCCCCTCCCTTAATATTTCCCATGGTTATCGAAAACTCACTTATTGGGCAATACACCACCCGATATAAGGGTTTAATTTTGTTCAAATCGTTTTTACCTGAGTATTTCTGTGCATAAAAACCTCCTGATATAATGAGTTTATTGCTGATAGAATACACCAATTCAGGAGCAACAAATGCGCCCAACAATGTATAGGAATACACATAATCGTTAAAATACTCATTATTTTTAAAGAAATTGTGGTTTCGAAGGACGACTTGAAAAACACCGACATCGGTTTGTTTCTCTGGAACACGAACAAACATGTCTTCATAATATTGCCCATAAGAACTCACCGAAATAAAACAGACGAAAAAAAATATTACGTAAAATTTTTTAAGCATTTATTATATTAGCACTTAGTTAACCATACATTCAGGTCCATATTTTAAAACCATGAAAGTAATAAGATTTTATCACATTTTTTTTACAATCATATGGGCTTTTTTCCTGGGTTTTACACATATTTCATATGCACAAAAAGCTACGAATGAATTTCAATCTGATACCCTTTCATACTATTACATAAGGCTTGCTATGGACAATGTAGACTCCTCCGGAAGTCAGGCAGAAGTATATGCAAGAAAAGCAATTGAAATTTCAAAGAGTCATAACGATTTAAAATCCCTGGGAGATGCATACAATGCGTTGGCATTGTGGTATCAGGCCAATTCTCAGCTCAGTAAGGCGCTGGCATATTACGATACTGTTGTTTTCTATGCCAGTGCAGCAAATGACAATTTCAGGCTGAATACAGCTTATAACAATATAGGTGTGATTTATCGCCAACAGCAATCACTGGAGCCGGCTATTCAATATTTCGAAAAATCGCTATATTATGCATACGCCTGCCGCGATACCTTGAGCATCGTATATTGTTTATCTAATATAGGTAATGCCTATGCCGTTCTTGGGCAATACGAAAAAGCCCTAAGCCGGTATATAAAAGCATATAATTTATTAAAGGAACTTCCGGAGACAACGGAAGAGCTCGCATACATTAACAACAACATTGCTGGCATATACCGTCGCCTGAAAAAATTCGATTTTGCTGTAAGCCAGTATAATTTGGCTTATGCGGGGTTTTCGAATTGCGAAAATATAAACGCTATGTTAAGTGTAAGCATTGCACTGGCACAAACCTATCTCGACTGGGCTAAACCGGCCGAGTCGTTCCAATCCATTGAAATGGGAGCGAATTTATGTGATAAGGCTTCTGATAAGGCACTGAAAGAATCGTTTTACAATCAGGCTTATAAAACATGTCTGGCAAACAATAATATCAGCGAAGCCTTAAAGTATCTTGAATTATATGCATCTGCAAGAGAAACAAATTACGATGCCGAGTTGAAGCAAATGTTGGTAGAAACAGGACAGAAATACGAACTTGATAAGATTACCCGTAAAAAGAAGGAACAGGAACGCAGTTTGCGGCAACAACGAATTATAATAATATCCTTGGCTTTGGTAGTGCTTCTTAGCTTACTGATTGCATTGCTCTTTGCCATGATTTTTATTCAAAAAAACAGGCTTAACAAAAAGCTCAAACAAAAAAATACCATTATCGAAAGTCAGAACCTTCAAATTACCGAAAGTATTTCATATGCCAAACAAATTCTTGCACTGCAAAATGTAGAAGATGTTTTCCCAAAAGAGTATTGCAGTAAGGCTTTCGTTTGGTATCAGCCCAAAGAGGTTGTTGGGGGCGACTTCTATAGAATTGCAGAAAAAGATGATTGCTTAACCATTGCTGTTGGTGATTGCACGGGGCATGGTGCCGCAGGGGGTTTCCTGGCTGCAAGCTATTTGCGCTTATTCGATAGGGCAATGCATGAGGCTTCGGGTGGACCAGCTACGCTTTTCACCCATTTGAATCGGTTGCAATCCGAATTTTTTGGATCCGAGAGAGATGTAAATATTAAACATTTACGTTCTTGTGCCATGTCGATAATTATGATAGAGAAAAATAACGGTGTTATACATCTTGTTTCTGCATCGCAAAAAGTGATTGTCGTTTCGGAAGAGGGGACAAGAATATTTTCAGGGGATAAATTAATGTTGGGTAATGACGATTTTTTCGTTGCTACAGAACATAGGTTTTCATTGCAAGCCGGCGACAAAATATATCTGTTTACCGATGGTATTACCGACCAGTTAAACCGCAATAAAACACGAAAAATAACAGCGAATGGCCTAAGTGGGATTTTGACTCAGGAAAACCACAAAGACCTGAATGACATTGAATTACTGTTGAAATCACATTGGCTGTTGTGGAAAGGGGAGGCGAGTCAGACTGATGATATTTTAGTCCTTGGCATTGCTTTTTAAACACCTTGCTACATATATTATACTTGATTACTTTTCGCCTTAACCCACAAGTTTTTCTTAACCTAAAAGCACAAGCTATCCACAATTATACAACATTCAATGTCAATCTTTTGTGTAATTTTACAGCGTAAAAACGTGATATGTTAACACATTACGATGTAATAGTAGTTGGAGGGGGCCATGCGGGTTGCGAAGCAGCAGCAGCGGCGGCAAATCTCGGGTCTCGCACCTTGCTTATTAGCATGGATTTAACCAAGTTAGCACAGATGTCGTGTAATCCGGCAATGGGAGGCGTTGCAAAAGGTCAGATTGTGCGTGAAATAGATGCGCTTGGCGGTTTTGCAGGTATTGTAACCGATAATACCATGATTCAGTTTCGTATGCTTAATATGTCGAAAGGCCCTGCAATGTGGAGTCCAAGAGCTCAATGCGACCGTATGCAATATTCACTGGAGTGGCGAAATACTCTCGAAAACATGCCGTTTCTGGATTTCTGGCAGGATTCAGTGACATCATTGCAGATTGAGGGTAGCACAATTACTGGGGTCGTAACTCAGATGGGGATTCATTTTCATTCCAAATCTGTTATCCTTACCACCGGCACATTTCTGAACGGCCTGATGCACATAGGGCAGACACAAATACAGGGTGGCAGAATTGGAGAAAGTGCATCATATGGCATAACCGAACAGTTATTATCACTGGGATTCAGAGGCGACCGAATGAAAACAGGAACCCCTGTTCGAATTGACGGGCGTACCGTAGACTTTTCGCAGCTCCAGGAACAAAAGGGAGATGAAATGATCGTACCTTTTTCATTTATGCATCCGTATGGTTATCATAAATTAAAACAGCGGTCCTGCTATATTTGCAACACCGACGCAGAAGTGCATGATCAGCTGAAAACAGGACTCGACCGCTCTCCCCTGTATGATGGAACAATCCAATCGATTGGTCCAAGATATTGCCCGAGCATTGAAACCAAACTTGTTACTTTTCCTGATAAAGATAGCCATCAGCTTTTCTTGGAACCTGAAGGAGAAAATAGTATCGAGTTTTATTTAAACGGCTTCTCAAGCAGTTTGCCATGGGATGTACAGTTATCATCGCTGCAAAAGATTAAAGGTTTCGAAAAAGTAAAAATATTTCGCCCGGGTTATGCTATTGAGTACGATTTCTTCGATCCGACTCAACTGAATGCTAACCTCGAAACAAAAATCATCAATAACTTATTTTTTGCCGGTCAGATTAATGGAACCACCGGATACGAAGAAGCCGGAGCACAAGGGATTATTGCTGGAATTAACGCCCATTTGAAAATAAAAAATAAACCAGAATTTACTTTATCGCGCGATCAGGCCTATATTGGAGTTTTAATCGACGATCTGGTTACAAAAGGCGTGGATGAGCCTTATAGAATGTTTACCAGTCGTGCGGAGTTTCGAATTTTGCTCAGGCAGGATAATGCCGATTTTCGACTCACAGAAATCAGTCACAATCTGGGCTTAGCCTCTGATGCAAGGATGAAGCGTTTTGAAAAAAAATCGCAGCAGATTTCATCCATTGAAAACTTTTCCCGAAAGTATTCCTGCAATCCGGTGGAAATTAACCCATGGCTTGAATCGGCCGACACATCACCTCTTCAACAAAAAATTAAACTTAATACACTTCTTACCCGCCCCCAGGTAAGCCTTGAAGCTCTCTTATCACAAATACCATCATTACAA
>JAGOLH010000053.1 GCA_017994175.1 Bacteroidales bacterium
CTACCTGTAAGTGGCAATACTATGACACAAACAATGCTTTTGACCCAGAGGCACAAATCTATCGCTCAATTGTTTGAAGAAAACTTTTGGGAGAATTTTTAGGGTGGCGCATTGTCGAAGTCAGGAGGATAGCCTATTTTTTTATCAATTACTGAAATTTTGAATTATATAAATTTGTATATTTTTATTTGTATTTTTACCCATAATACTGAACAGTGTAACCGGAAAGTAGCGAAATGAAAAAAATATGGCTGATAATAGTTGCTGTCGCATTGCTTGCACCGGTTTTGGCTTACCTGATATATCTGGGCCTTCAGAACAAGCAGGACCCCTTGTGGTTAGAATTGGATAAAATGGTTAAATCAGACCAGTATTTTTATATCAGGGAGAAACCTCAGCCTATTGATAGCCTCTTTGAAGCAATTCAGCAAGACCCGGCTTTTCGGAAATATGACGGGTATGAGCTTATTTGCGATCCATTCCCGTTGACTATGGAATATCGTAAATTCATTAAAACGGTAGACTTTATTCATAAAAACAAAAGGGTAATTATTTTAGGTGTAACAGGTAGTGGCCGAACAACCATGATCGACAGGGTTTCGAAATTCTTTGCCGTGGATCCCGACCATATTATGTCGCTGAGTTGCGTACCACAGCTCGAAGTGGAATACCACAAACAATATGTCGGTTCATTCGAAAACGGCAAATTCTACAAAGGAGCCATGCTCGATTTCCTTGAGCGAGCTAATGCCGATTCGCTGCATAATTATGTGATGATTATCGATGACATCGACATGATTTATCCCTCTACATTTTTTGGTGCTGCACTGTGGAACGAACTCGAAAACCCAAGCTACAACAATATTATCCCCGGTTACGGCAAAGAAGTGGCTTTCCCCGATAATTTCTATATGCTTGCCACTACAAAAATCGGAGGCGGTAGTGTTATTAAATTAAATGATGAACATTTCAGAAGGCTGAGTCCAAATGGTGTTATTAAAGTGTACCCCGACTCGCTCGAATTTATGATGTATCTGCGCGAAGCTTTCATTGATTCAACCCCTGAATTCCAGCATCGCCAAAATAAAAAACTTTTATATACATTTATTAAAATCAATCATTACATCGAAGATCAGTGGGGCAGCGGGGTAGTTCTTGGTCAATGGAGCACCATCCGAAAGTCAATAAAACCAGAGCAATACGACGAGTTTGTGGAAAAATTCAGGCAGCATGTGGCATCGATGAATTTGGGTGTTACCGTTAATGAAAAAGAAATCAGCAAACTAGTATATAGTGCCAACAACGATGGTATAATGTTGAATTCAAACTTTTTTGCAAAATCGTTCTTGTTTGTGTACGACTCCGGTATCTTTAGCGAAGCTTCCGTTGCAATTCTGGCATTGGTACTTTCGTCGATTACCGGTTGGATACTGTATGTAAGAAGGAAAAAACTAATACGGCGCTATGTTGTAAAAGTGTACGATATATCGGCAGATTATTCCGATGAAAAAATTGCTTTTAATGATGCTATCAGCAAAATACAAGAAGTGAAGCAGGAAATCGATGCCTTGGCACTGAATAAAAAAATCAACTACACTGAAAGCTTGTTTATTTACAACCTGATTCATGATAGGCTGGCTATGATTGCAAAAACTGAAGAAACAGAATCCATGTATAACAGGATGTTCGATTCTTTTATGCAGGATGATGTAATCTCGGAAAGCGAATATCAAAAACTACATGCATTTATCGAAAAGTCAAGAGGTAAAATTTCAGAAAACTACTACAAACAATTACTCGATAAGCTGGAGAGAGTGAAAAGCAAATAAAAGAAAAGAGGCCGCAGCGGGTTGCCGCAAGCCTCTTATACTAACCCCAATCAACCATGAAAAAGAGAAAATATTTTTCTCTGCAATAATAACAAATATATTACATAAATGTTATACCTTATGAAGTTAATTATATTAACAACTTTTAAAAAATGATGAAATAACCATAAAAAGATATAACTATTTGTAAAGAGCTATTGATTTTTTGCAGATATTTGTATTAAGAAGAGTTGAGATGGATCTGAATATCGAATTGCTTAAAATTAAGTCGAATGACGTGAAGCCCTGTAAGGGAAGAATCCTTATTGCAGAGCCTTTGCTTCCTGATTACCTGTTCAGCAGAAGTGTGATTTTGCTTACCAACAATCAACAAGATGCCTTTGAGGGACTTATACTGAATCACCAGTCATCGATGAAAGTGGGTGAGGTTATGACTGATTTCGAAAACTTTGATGCTGATTTATTTATTGGCGGACCCGTTGACAACGATGTTCTCTTTTATTTGCACCGCTATGGAGACCTTATTCCAGGATCAAGGCATGTTGTTGCTGATATTTCGTTTGGTGGCGACTATAATACGGTGTTGCATTTAATGAAAAAGGGAGTTTTGAAAAATGAAAACATACGCTTTTTTATAGGGTATTCAGGATGGGACAGCGGTCAGTTGTTTGCTGAAATTAACGATAACTCCTGGCTGGTTGCCGACATTGATAGTTCATTTGTTTTCAGCGATGAATCAACACTTTGGGAGCGCTCACTGGGTTACGCTGGCAGCAGATATAGAATTTGGAAAAATTTCCCGGAAGATCCTGAATGGAACTAATTGCTGTCGTCGATCACAATAAAAATATCCTCATTATCTTTTTTCATCATATATTGCTCACGGGCAAATTTTTCGAGATTTTCTTTGTTCGAAAATAATTCGGTTGTCTGCCGTTTGTAAGTTTCGATTTCCTGTTTGAAAAACTCCCTTTCCTGCTTAAGTTTTTTCAGGTCATTGATGCGTTTTGTTCTTTCCAGCAAATTGTATGTGTCGAAAACCGTTATCCACACAATAAAAAATACAAGGCTAAAAAGGTATTTATTCTTAATAAACCTAAAAATCACCGACCAGATTTGCTTTAGTACTTTTTTCATTTTTCAATCTGTAACAATGCAAATATAAACTGAAATTATGTTTAAAGGTAAGCGATTTATTCACAACTGATTGTGAGTAAGTACGAAAGATATCAGCAATGTTAAAAACTTTCTGAAGTCGTTTTTTTCAGTATTTGTAACACCAAAAGATATTTTCAATACTGGGGTCATTCTCATCAATGCACACTACCGTAATACACTTCCAATTCTTCTGACCATCAACTCAAGTATGGCAATAAAGTAATAAGTATTAATTCTGAAAGAATTTGTGAGAAAAAACTGAGGTAAATCTGGTGTCAATGAATATATCACACCCAGCATCAAAGCACTAAAAAGTAGGAATGCAATATAGCTATGAAAAGCGTAAATTACGGTCAGTATTAGTACTGCTATAAACAACACGGGAATAACAAGCCTCAAATATTTATGCCAAAAAAGCATTAATTTATGCTTAGGTGAAAGTTCTGTCATTAACTGCCTGTCTGCAATTATTTGAGCAAAGCCGTTTACATATCTTTTGGTTCTCTTATAATTAAAAAGTCTATCTACGTTTTCGTCGTAAATGATGCAATCTTTTACAAAGATGATTTTTCCTTTGCTCAGGATTTTTAAACTGAGATAAAGGTCATCAAGAATGATGCCTGCAGGAACAGGGGAAAAAGCACTCTTTTTAAAAGCGTATAAAGGACCATAAACACCAATAAGGCTACCAGAACACGACTCAAGATTTTTAATGATATTTTCATATCTGCGGATCCATGAAAAGCAGTTATCTTTCGATATATGCGAAATACACGATGATGCAGCACAGCAGTCGTCATGTTCAAGCTTGTTCACCAACAGGGCAATGGCTCCGCACTCCAGTTGCTGTCGCTGATCGCAGAAAACAATACTTGAGTAGCTTGCATATTGCACAGCCGTGTTCATGGAATCGGGAATACCTTTGTGTTCGCATTTGCGAATAATTCGAAGATTGTTTTCATTCTCTATGCTACAAATACTTTCAATACTCCCATCCTGGCTGAAATCGTCAATTACTATCAGCTCTGCATTTCTGAATTTTGAAATTTCTTTTAAAAGAAACAATATTTTTGTTTTAAGAAAATCTCCTCCATTATATGAAAAGAGTACAACACTTACTTCGTATGCAGTTACATCAAAACTTTCAGTTTGGTTGTGCTTGTGGGAATAAATTAGAAGCCATAATGGATACATTAGATACAAGAAAAGTAATGCAATAAAGAGACCGTATATTATTGCAGCTGCAATCATGCTACAAATTGTTTTTCTTTATGAAATTCATACGGTAAATCGACTTCAGAAATAGATATATGCGGTCTCCGGCTTTTTTAGGTAGCCACTGTTGAATTTTTTGCCCTGTTTCCTTTGCAAAATCAAACAGAAAACTTTTCTTATCCTGATTGCTGTAAAAACCGTTTTTCTTTGCCATATGAATGGCTTTCAATCTATCGGAATAACTAAAGTCTTTCGTGTCGAATACAATCCTCGGGTTAATCGAATGAAAATGGTGAATGTCTTTTGTATATAAACTCCCATTCTCGATGATGTAATCCCATTGTGGCGTTTTACGGTAGGGTAGAACCGTATAAAAATTCGAATAGTCGGCGCCTGATTTTTTGGCAAACTCAATCGATTCGCAAATTGTATCGATTGTATCGCCTGGGGAACCAATAACATACTGCGACATGATTTCGATGCCTGCATCTTTTAGAATCTTAATACCTGCAGCAAATTTCTCAATAGTGGTTCCTTTTCTTATGTTTTTAAGTATCGTATTATTTGCCGATTCAATTCCAACAGATACATTAAAACACCCCGCTTCTTTCATTTTTCGTGCTACAGTTTCAGTAATAATATCGGCTCTAAATGAGACCGACCATAAAATATCGGTTTTTCTGCGTATCAATGCGTCGCAAAATTCTTCGAGCCAGGCAATATTGGCATTAAAACTGTTGTCACTGAAAACAAAAATCTTTTTACCATAGGTTTTTATAAGAGAATCTACTTCATCAACAACACTGGAAACACTTCTCTGCCGGAAAGTATAATCCCAAATTGCTGAAGAACTGCACCAAACACACGAAAAAGGGCATCCTCGGGAGCCAATAACCCTGTGCATCGGGTACCGGTCCATATTAAAAATGTCCCAGGCCGGAAGCGGAATAGTGTCGAGGTCTTTAATTTTCTCACGGGCTTTGTTTTTAACAATATTTCCCCGAGAATCGCGATACATTAAACCATCGATTTCCGAAATCTCCACGTTGCCTTTTAAATGCGACAGCAGCATCGAAAAGGTGATTTCTCCTTCACCGACAACAGCATATTCTGCAGGTGTTCCGATAAAAATATCTTCTTCAATAGTGGTGGTATATGGTCCTCCCAAACAAACCGGAGTGTTGGGCATTATTTTTTTTATTCTGTCGAAAATGCTGATGGCTTCGTAATATACTGGCGAGAAACAGGTAATGCCTATTAAATCGAACTGAGTTGAAAAGAAACGCTGTATTTCTTTCTTGTGGGCTGTTCGTGTATCGAGATAAACGAATTCAAGGTCATCGTGAAAAATTCGCGCATAAGAAACCAGGTAGCCAAAACCAAGATGTATTGTTTTGTACCTTCTGTCTTTGTTCGGGAAAACCAATCCTATTTTCATTACCAATCGAGTATTTGCCGTTTTTTAAAAAACTTTCCCGTTTCGGGGTGATTTTGCAGTGCAAGCCATACAATAGTATCCACTCCTTCAGGTACACTAAGTGGGGCATCGGGTCCTCCCAAATCGGTTCTTACCCAACCCGGACAAACTGCATTTACCGCAATATTCTTTTTAGCCAATTCATTGGCGAGCATTATGCTTAGGGCATTCAGCGAGGCTTTCGAAAGACTGTAAGCAGGCAGATATCCCGACAGGTTCGTCAATAACCCCATTCCGCTGCTAACATTGATTATCTGAGCATTTTTACTTTTACGGAGTAAAGGAATTGCTGCGCTGCACATACGCCATACTCCATAGAAGTTTGTATCCATTATTTCTTTTGATTTTTCTACAGAAGTACTCTGCAATCCGAAATCAGGCCTGTATGATACCACTTTTTTGACCAAAGGTTTAAACATATTGTACATATTTTTCAGGACTGGAATTTTTCTGACCGATTTTCGTATGCCAGGTTTACGTGTATTGCCTGTTTCCCCAATACCTGCATTGTTTATTAAAACATCAAGACACCCAAACCGGCTTCCAATAAAATTGCAAACATTTCGCACATCGGTTTCGCTGGTGACATCAAGCGTAACTATGTGTACATTAAGATCGGCTAGTGCCTCTTGGTGTGAAAAATCTACGGGTTTACGACAACCTAAAATAACTGTATTACCCTCAATTGCAAGTTGTCTGGCTGTCTCAAATCCAATGCCTCGCGATGCACCTGTTACAAGAATTACTTTCATTTATTTGGGTAAAATTGTTTGATTAAAGTTGAAAAAAGCCGCCTTATACTAAGATAAAAAACTTTGAAAAACATTTTATAGTTGATTAGCGGATATCGAAAAACAGAATACAGCATATTTCTGGAAAAATGATTACAACATCCATTGCAGAATGAAGGGAAATTGCCCTTTTCGTTGCCAGCTCTTAAGTTTTTGCCTGCATCAAGCCAAAGCTCTGTAAGATTCTTTTCGCGAAGTCCCGATAAATAAATTCCTGATGTACACAGTGCACAGGGTTGAACTTCTCCGTCGTAAGCTATATCAACGATAGCATAAATATCACGACATCTGAATACCGGTAGTATTTTCTGCCAGAAGTATTTTTGACTTGATCCATTTACAAAGTCAAGATAGCTTTCAATCCATGGCAACAAACGGTAAACATTCGTTTTAACACCGTGAGTAAACTCATATTTCAGTATCTTTCGCAACTCTGCCAATAGCAAGGGAACCTGCTCACGTGAAACATTTAGTTCGGCTTTATTATCGATGGTTTGCCTGTCGGGGTAGTTGGAATAAGAAATAATTGGTTGATACAATACTGTTTTTACTCCCAGTTTTCTGACTTCAGTTAGCGACCTGAGCAAATCGTTGTAATTGTACTTTGATATTGCAGTCAGAAATATTGGAACAATACCGTTTTTAATAAGCAACCTAGCTGATTTAATGGCGTTTGCCAGGGCATTTTTATGTCCACGCGTTACATTATGAATTTCCTCGCACATCGAGTCAACCGAAATATTAATTTCGCAACTAAATTTTTTTAAAAGATCGATGTCTGCTTGCGAAAGCATGTGAATATTCATTCCATTGGAAGTAATATTGCACCGTACGTTTTTTGAACCTGCATATTCAACCAGAGCTAAAATATGTGGGTAAAGAAAGGGCTCACCACCATTGATAGCCAATCGTTTTATTCCTAAATCAGACATTTCGTTAATGAGCATTTTTAACTCATCAAAATCAGGGTTTGTTTTTTTATCCGATGGAATATTTCTTCCTATTTCGCAATAAATACAATGCTGATTACAATTTGAAGTAATATTTACACTGACTGCAAGGGGCTTTTTCCGACCACTTAAAAAAGAACTTAATTCAGGAACATAATTTCGTAGCAGTTTTAACTTCATAATACCCAAAAGTACATAAAACTATCATATCAAATACTTTCGGCAATTTTTTTTACCTGTTTAATATAGTTTTCACGTACTTCGGGTGCAACAGTCGAAACAGCATGAAAATAATGATGTCCAATTACTTGTAATCCGCAGAAATTGAAAATTGACTTTTCTGTTATCAGATTCAGTGCTTTTTTCTCCTCTTCCGACGCAAATACGATTTGCGAGCCGGTAGTATTGAAAAGAATTGCTTTCTTTCCGGTTAGCAACGGGCGTGGTTTTCCATTTTCAAAAGTAAAAGCAAATCCATTGAGAAACACCCTTTCGATGTATCCTTTCAGTATTGCTGGCATTCCTGACCACCAAATAGGGTAAATAAAAAATATCAGCTCAGCTCTGGAAATATAACGCTGCTCCTCCATGATGTCGGGTGGAAAAATCGATTGATCGATCATTCTCAGGTCTTCTTTCGTAAGTACCGGATTGAACCGTATATCATACAAATCGCGCAGCACAACCTCATGACCATTTTTATGCAAGGTTTCTGAAAGTATCTCTTTTATGGTGTTGTTGAAACTGGTGTTTTTGTAGTTTGCGTAAATGATTAGGGTATTCATATCTTTAATCTATCTTACATTCAATATATAATTGAAACAAAGCAAACCCATGATTGTTCATTCAGTCGAGAATGGTTTTTGAAGTTAATCTGCAATTGGTCAGGTGCATAATGTACATTCCGGGCATCAGTTCCGATCTGGCGAAATAGTTAATGCCATCAACAACCTGAAATGATTGAACCATGATTCCTGATGAATTGTATATTTTCAGAGTGTCGGTTGCTACACCATGAGGTAGTTTTATAAACACAGAGTTGCCCGTCGTGTATATTACCCCGGCCAGTTGCCCTGGCTTTTCAGCAGATATGTTGCTATTGAGTTGAAACAAAACATCGGTATCGAAAATGACCGCTTCGTTTTCACAGGCTTGATCTCCATCAAGTGTGTGATATGAGAGCCTTAGTTCATGCAGTGATGGAATGTACTGCATGAACTGGATATTCCCGCTTGTATGCAATGCACACATACTGCTGTAGTCGAGCATGATATTCCAGTTTTCTTCTATGCCGATCATGGTGCCATCTCCCATATTGTTTTTTACACCATTATACCTGGTGCAATAATGTTGTGCATTGTTCCTTGCAATGGCATAATTAGCCGCATAAAGGTTTGTCCCCGGTATGTTGTCATCGTAATCGGTATTGCGCACGGTAGCATAGGGAGAAGCCGGAGCAACTTCTATGATGGTGGCAGCCCGCTCGTTTTCGCCAATATAACTGCCCGCTACCCCTGTAATAATATAACTGTCGGCATAGCCGTAATGGTTTTGCATTGCTACAGAATCTATGTCGAGGGCATCGTTGTTGCCATCGTTATTAAAATCATCGCACTCAATCGCTTTCCTCAGACTGAACCATATGGGCTCGTAGCCCTTCGAAAAAGAAGCAGATGCATTAACATCCGAAAGAACATGCTGCATTACAGCCACACCCGATGCATTCAGTCCCGATAGCACCGACATTTGTCCTGCAAAACCAATCAGAAGCCATGGTTGAAGGTTTTCTTCGGAGGGAATATGAACCACCAACACCTGGTTGCGAATTATTGCCTGCTGATTCGACCAGTCAAGATGTCGCGATATCACTGGGGTACCGTTAAGGCTGGTGCCTTGCGTTGCTTCGCCCCAGTTGATGAAGGAAGAACACCCGTTATCGAGTCCAAGATCTTTTCCAACGAAGTTCTGCAAATCAAGAAATGAATTTGCCAATAAAATATCGACGTAATCAACCTCCATTTCCATAACGCCTGCATCATTAATAGCGTCGGCCATTGCCTCTGCTTCGGTCTTGTAATCATCGTCAATACTTATATGAGCATCGGTTTGTATCAACATCCTGCCGGTTTCATAATAACTTCCGAAAGCAGGCAGCAGATAACTGTTGAAAATATCAGCAATTCTATCTGCAAGAAGGAATCCAACTGCATACCCGCGCTCTGAGTGGGTTCCATGAACCACAATTACTTCGAACTGGTCGTCGGAATAAAGCACTTCACCATTGATGGTTTGTGCAAAAATCTGTTGAAAAAAAAAGAACAGAAAAATTGAGAGAATAATTTTTTTCATAGGTTTTATTAAGGTTTACACAAAAATACATCAATTTTAAACAACCTGCAGAGTAAATTTTAACCGTTTAATTAAGAAAAGCACCCGATCAGGAGTGCTTTTCCTAAATTACTATATGTCGAGTTTCTTTCTGATATCTTTTGGTACAGCGTCTTTATGCACCACAATGTTCATTGTTTTATAGCGGACGTAAGCTTCCGAGGCATAGAAATAGCCTTCGTAAATATTGTTGGTGTTCCAGCTGTTTTTTACAAGGTAATATTTGTTCCCTTTCTGGTCGAAGGCAATACCGGTAAACACCATGCCGTGGTCATCGGTTGTCTGGTAATTGTCGAATGCAGCCTGGCGTAACTCCTGGGTAATTTCCATTTCGGGAAGAATTTCACTGAAACTGTAAAGTTTTTCATTTTTTTCTTTGTCCGATAGTTTTTCCCACTTATCCCTTTCCAATCCGTCCAGATCAGGTCTGGTATCTGCCGGAACAATAGCGATTCCCTTCGACCATGAAAAACCTTTTTCACTAACATCGGCACCCCAGCATACAGGGTATCCGTTGTTGAGTGCATTGTCGATTACCTGCATCATTTCGTCGAGGGGCAGGTTCTGAGCACTTCCCCATGCCCAGTTGTCGGGAATTTCGAGAATGAAAGCTTTGTAGAAAGGATGGTGTGTGTATGAGGTAATATCCACATAATCATCGGGCTTAAAGCCAATATTGTCTGCGAATTCTTTAGGCGTATATTTCTTGCCCTGGTAGGTGAACGACTCCGGCATTACGCCGAAATATGCATCAAGAATGCCCATAAAAGCTTCTTTCCATGCGGTGGAAAGTTTTTTGTTCCCATTCTCAATTACGCCATCAACGAATTTCTTAAGTACTCCGTCGAGCTCACCATGCACATGTTTTTCTTCTCCATAGTTAAGGCCAGGGTAGGCTTCTTCGGGAACAACTCCATATTTTCGCCATGTGTCGAAAACATCGTGGAAGGCACCACCGCCACCAAAGTTTAATGAGCCGTGCACACGTACATATTTTTCGGCTTTATCCTGATATGCATGGCGAACCATCCACATCTCAGATATATCCACCTCCGGTTTACCCATTCTGAGTAATTCTGTTTCAATAAAAGCATTGGCACTAAAGCTCCAGCAGGTTCCTGAACGATACTGGTCGCGAACCGGGGTAGTTTTGATTTGCTTTTTGATTTCGAAGGTGTAGGATTCGTCTTCAACTTGCTGGGCGTATCCGACCCTGAAAAGTGAGAGCAGTAAAATTGCTGTAATTAGAAAACTGATTTTTTTCATAACGATAATTGTATTTGATTGTTAAATAATAATTTTCATTCCATCATAACTTAAAAAAATGTTTTCGGGAAGCGTTGCGTTTATTTCATCATGTAACCCCATCTGATCGCTCAGGTGAGTAAGATAGGTTTTTTTTGCATGACATTGCCGGGCAACATCAATAGCTTCTGATAATGAAAAATGTGAAATATGCTTAAATTGACGTAATGCATTGATTATCAGATGCTCTGTCTTCGACATTTTTTGAAGCTCGCTTTCAGCAATCCAATTTGCGTCAGTAACATAGGTAAAGCCACCAATGCGGAAACCTAAAATGGGAAGATTATAGTGCATGAGCCTGATGGGTGTAATTTCCGTTCCGGCAATTTCGAATGGGTTTTCGTTGATGCAGTGCATTGTTAGCTTTGGTACGCCCGGATATTTTTCTTCAGCAAATGCATAGTTATATTCCCTTGTAAGGGCTTTAATTACTCTGTCTTCGGCATAAACGTCCATGGGTGCCTGATTAATGTAATTAAAAGCTCTTATATCATCAAGTCCGCCAATATGATCGCGGTGTTCGTGTGTGAAAATAATTGCATCGAGTCGTTTAACATTTTCGCGAAGCATCTGCTGTCGGAAATCGGGACCTGCATCAACAAGAATCACAACCTTTCCCGTGTCGATAAGAACCGATGACCGGAGGCGTTTGTCCTTTGGGTTTTTAGAGGTGCATACATTGCAATTGCATCCAATTATTGGAATGCCCTGCGATGTGCCCGACCCAAGTACAGTGATTTTCAAGCCTGAAAAATTTTACCGAAGATAGCAATTCCTTATAATTTCCATTATGAAAATAATCAGAATGATAATGAATAGAGTTAATAAATTATTAAAGACTTTGTTAATTTTGTACTATGGATCAGGGTGAGCTTATTTTAATTCCGACATTACTGGGGCCCGGAGCACCTGCTCAGTTGCTTCCTGCTGCGGTTAATCAGGCTGTTTGCAACCTCAGGTATTTTGTGGTGGAGGAGTTACGGACGGCACGTAGATTTTTGAAGCAAGTTGACAAAAGCATTGATATTGATTCAATTACTTTTTTCATTCTGAATGAACATACTCCGTTGCTTAACATTAGTGAGTATCTGCAACCTGTGTTCTCCGGAGAAAGTGTGGGACTTATGTCGGAGGCAGGGTTGCCGGCATTGGCTGATCCGGGGTCGGCTCTGGTAGCCCTGGCGCATAAACAAAATGTAAAAGTGCGGCCTTTAACAGGGCCTTCATCGGTAATGCTGGCACTCATTGCTTCGGGATGTAATGGGCAGAATTTTGCTTTTAACGGCTATTTACCGGTGAATCGTAAGGAAAGGATTCAAAAGCTTATTGCACTCGAACGGCGATCGGCTGATTTGCGACAGTGCCAGATATTCATCGAGACGCCGTACCGAAATATGCACCTTCTCGAAGACATACTTTTGCACCTGAAACCCGAAACCAGATTTTGTGTAGCTTCGGGCATAACGCATCCTGATGAATTCATAAAAACACTTACGATTCGCGAATGGAAAAAGATAAATTTGAATCTCGGCAAAAAACCTTCAGTTTTTATTATTGAAGCATGAAAAAAATAGGACTTAGGATATTGCAAACAGCAATTGTTTTGGGGTTGTTCATTGGCGTTTATATGATGAATGGCAGATTATTGAATAGTGATTTACGCCCCGTGACGTCTCAGAAATTTCAAGATAGCCTGTTTGTGATAAGGAGTGTTTTTCCCGAAAATAAATTTATAGCTTCTCCCGCAACAAATACCGTGATTGTTAAAAACAACGCCGGAAAAAAAGTTGCTGAACTATTGTTTACCATGCCATATTGCGAAAACATAAAGGGTTTTGGAGGGAAAATCCCAATGATAATTGTGCTTGATACCGAAAGAAAAATCGAGCAACTTGTGCTTTTGTCAAACAATGAAACCCCCGACTGGATCGGCTCTTTAGAAGACGCAGGGTTTATGAAAACCTGGAATGGACTCACCCCCAACGAAGCTGCTGTAAAACAAGTGGACGCTGTGTCGGGTGCTACCTTTTCGAGTACTGCCATACTCGAAAGCGTAAAACGGAGGTGCTCGGTTTATTGCAACGAAGTTCACAAAAGTGAAGAGTTAAATAAAAAGTCACTTCTTATAAACATTGCTGTGATTTTGACGGTAGTGTTTGCATTGATACAGTTTGTTTTTCAGGGTAAGCTCCGAAAAGTCCGCTGGCTGATGCATCTGCTTAATATAGGTGTCATGGGATTTTTAACCGTGAACTTCCTTAGCGTAGCATTTTTTTATAACTCATTGCTAAATGGAATGGATCTGATTCAAAAAATGGGTTTATTTCTGGTTCTCATTTTGTCGGTCATAATTCCTTTATTCTCTGGCAAAGCTTTTTATTGTCAGTATGTTTGCCCTTATGGTTCACTGCAGTATTTTTCAGGGTTATTGATAAAAAAGAAATTCAAAATCCCTATGAAAGTTTCACGGATTTTAAGCTACACAAGGTATGTGTATCTGTTTACCCTTCTTGCATTACTTGTTTCAGGAGTAAGTATAGTGCTCGAAGATTTTGAGCCATTTTCGGCATTTGCATATAAATTTGCGTCAATTTCGGCATTTATTATTGCCGGGGGCTTTGCTGTATTGGCAGTATTCCTGAATAAACCCTGGTGTCGCTATTTTTGCCCTACCGGTGCAGTATTGGAATTAATGCGAAAACCTTTAATCGCTAAAACTAAAAACGAAGATGAAGAATAGAACTTTAACCATTTTTTTACTGTTGTTGGCAATTATTGTGCTTGCTACAGGTAATTTGTTCCAGTACTTGAATTTAAGAGATACAAAAAATAATAAAACCGAAGCTATGAAAAACGATTCCGTCATAGGCGCCCTCGACATTATTCATCAGCGGAAAAGTGTCCGTCATTTTACAGGAGAACCTGTTGATACTGCTCTTTTGGTTGAGATTGTTAAAGCCGGCATGGCAGCTCCCAGTGCACGAAACCTTCAACCATGGGCATTTATTGTAGTAACCGACAGGGTTTTACTCGACTCACTTGGGAATGCTTTGCCCTATGCAAAAATGCTTTCCACAGCGGGTGCCGCCATTGTGGTTTGTGGCGATATGAATAAAGCTGCTACCAATACAAAAACCGATTATTGGGTGCAGGATTGCAGTGCTGCAACCGAAAACATACTTCTTGCAACCGAAGCACTGGGTCTTGGCGCTGTGTGGACAGCAGCATTCCCTTACGACGAACGTATTAACCCTGTGCGCAGGGTGTTGAACCTGCCCGAAAACCTGATCCCGCTTAATGTTATCCCCATTGGCCACCCAACCGGCGAAGATACTCCGAAAGACAAATGGAAACCGGAAAACCTGCATTGGAATAAATTCTGATTATGGAATCGAAAAGACTTTTTTTAGCCATTGAAGCCGATGATGACATAGCAGCAATTGCTGAAGAAATAAAAGCGGCCAACAGTCACCTTGCTGGGTTACGATGGGCGAAAACCGGTGATTTACACGTTACCCTATGCTTTCTCGGAGAAACACCCGAAGAAAAAATCCCTGAGGTGAAAGATAAGATTACCCGCCTGCATAAACATTTTATGCCATTGGAGCTTAAAAACCCTGTATTTTGTAAGGTTTCCGGTAACAGAGGCTCCGGAATGCTCTGGCTGAAATTTGACAACTGCAATTGCTTTGCAAGAATGGTAATGCACTCGTATCGAAGCCTGCTAAATGCGAAACCTGATCATACTCCAACCCCTCATGTTACCCTTGCCAGATTTAAAAATGACATCCTTTCGATTGATATGTTGAATCGGGAATACAAATACTCTAAGATTTTTACAGGAATAGCTTTGTTCGAATCAGTGTTAACTCCTCATGGAACTGAATATATATTGCTTGAAAAATTTGGTTTTAATAATCGGGTACTTGGCAATAATAAATTCTGAAAATTTGGTTACATGGAATTTATTGTATATTTTTAGCCTAATTAAAATTACTTTTAATTCACTCAAATACTAACACAAAAACTTAAAAAACTATGGAAGAACAAACTACTCAAATCGCAGAACAACCAGAATAGCCGGTTGTAAAAGGAAAAAACGGACTGGGTCTCGCAGGATTTATTCTTGCCTTGATTGGCTTGGTTTTATGTTGGGTTCCGGTATTAGGCTATATTCTTTTATTGACAGGGTTCATTTTATCAACTATCGGACTTATCATGGGAATTGTTAAAAAGAGAAAACTGGGATTGGCTATTACTGGATTGGTTTTATCCTGTGTTGGCTTTATTCTTTCTGCTGTTGTTATGGCTGGCTTAATGCAAGCTTCTCATATGTTTTAACAGACTTAAAATGTTTTAACAAAAGAGATTGATCATGCGGTCAATCTCTTTTTTTTTCTATATAGGTGACAATATGACGTGTGTATGTCCGTAAAAATGCTAAAATGGCAGTAAAATTGGGTTGGTATATCATTTGCCATCCTGTACATGAAATTAATTAATGTTAAATAAACTAAAATTATAGGAGGACAAAGCCATGTTAGCACGTAGAAACAATATGTTTATGCCGGCAATTTTCGACGAAATTTTCAACAATGTTCGTCAGTTCGACAACAGTGTGTTCACCACACCTGCATTCAATGTAAAAGAAACCGAAAAAGAGTTTGTAATTGAAGCCGCAGCTCCGGGAATGGACAAAAAAGATTTTAAGATTGACCTGAAAGAGCGCGTTCTTACCATTTCGGCAGAAAAAGAAGTAAAAGAAGAGAATCAGGAGGGTGAAAACTACTTCCGTAAAGAATTTTGCTACGGCTCATTCTGCAAATCGTATCAGCTTCCCGAAAATGTGAACGAAGAAAAAATTGGGGCATCATACGAGAACGGCATTCTTATCGTGAGAATTCCCAAAGCAGAGGAAAAAGAAAAATTGTCGAAAATGATTAAAATCAGCTAAGCATCAGAGCCCCTTCGGGGGCTTTTTTTATTTCCGCTTGGCAACAATCATGCACCAGTGCACCGGGTGATACCCAAATTTAAACGGCAAGCGAGCTGGTTTAAGAGAGTCGATGTCGTGACGTAGTTCATCCTGTTTTCTGCCGGAAAACAATGCAATCGGACCGGAATACTCACCATGCAGCGTAACATCCCATGTATCGCGAAGATTCATGTAGGGCATGCCTGAAGGATCTGTGATAATTTGTGATGCATTGTTTAAAATGGCTGATTTAACGGTTGTGAACATGTTTTGAAAACATAAGTATGAGGCAGCTTTTAAAAAAACAGTGTTGTTTTTGGAAACATTTTCTACCAGCTTTAGATTTCCGTCTTTCAATCCTGTATTACTAAGATCCATGCTGAAGTAAACCAGTTTCTTAATCGTGCTATCAGTAGTGTCGCGGTAAGTAAAAACCACACCATTATCAAATTCCTTATGAAAATCATGAACGAATTCAAGATCGGGGGCAGTGTTAATTATATTGCCCAAGCCATCGAGTTCAACCGGATGAATGTTCAGAATTTCTTTCCCATGCCTGTTCAGAAACAACATGATTATTGGAATAGTGCCATTTAGAGAAACACTGTTGAGTTCGTTCTTCATACTTTTAGTTCTGAAATAACTGACTTTGAGGTTAAAGTAAATTGAATTATGTATTGCATCCAGATAATTTGCAAGGCTATCGGTCGTAACAGTATCCGGTTCGGGAATACTACCTGCACTTTCGAGCCCTATCAGCACGGCATAATTGGCTTCAGGGAAAAATGCATTCAAATAGTTATAATCAGGTCCGCTGAAAGGGTAAAAAATAGTATCGCCATAAACCAGATGTTCATTCGACCATTGTTGAATCACACTAATAACTGAATTGTTGTAGGTGTTCCAATTTGATGAAAATTGCATTGCGTAGTTCTTCCAATGTTTGTTATCGAAATAGGAAGAAAGAAATGATTCCTTATTATGAAGTTGATTCCCTGCAATAAAACAGGCAATATCGTTATACGCAGTGTAGGAGAATGTGTCGTAAGGATTGGTCTGAAGCTGCTCTGTATTAGTTTTACATGGTTCCGTTAGGTTACTATTCTTTTCGGTTTTGTTGCGCTGTTTACACGAAAATCCAGTCAGAACAATCAGCAAAATAAAGAATGGCGATAGATATCTCATGCGCGTTTTTTGTTCAGAAAAATAAAATAAATAAGCAGTCCGATTCCCAGAGTAAGCAGTCCGAAGAGAGTTTCAGCGGTTTTTATCTGAAACATGAACCAAACATTCCATATAACAAATATCATAAAAATAGCCGGAAGTATCGGATATGCCCACGATTTGTAGGGACGATGCATCTCAGGGTGTCTGATGCGATGCACATAAACACCGGCTACGGTCATAAATGCAAACAGATTCATCACAAACCCAAGGTAGGTGAGGAGAGCGTCGAAAGTGCTGGTGAGAAGCAGTATCAGACTGATGGCACTCTGAAGCAGAATCGCATTGACCGGAACGCCATTCTCACGTTTTTTTGCCAAAAAACTGAAAATCTTATAATCTTCACCCATTACCTGAATAACTCTGGGGCCTGCAAATACCATTGAGCTGATTGTAGATATCAGTAATATGCTTATAAACAACGAGATAATCTTACCTCCTGATGCGCCAAAAATATGGTTTGCGGAAACAGCTCCTACATCAAGTTGTCCGCTAAGTTCGGCAATAGGGGCGGTATAAAGAAAAACAATATTTAGCAATAAGTATAAGCCTGCAACTATTAGTGTGCCAATGAGCAGCGACCGGGGAAGTGTTTTTTGAGGATTACGCAATTCACTCACAAAATACGCTGAAGCATTCCACCCCGAGTAGGAATAGTACACAAAAATCAGAGAAACTGCAAATCCTGAACTCAGCATTTGCTGCCACGAAACCTTGTCCGGCATCAGACTTATGTTTTGTGGCTCTTTTATAAAGAAAAATCCAGCTATAATGAAGAAAAGTATTAGCAATATTTTAAGGCTGGTAAAAACAACCTGAAATCTGGACCCAGATTTCACGCTGATGATATGAACCATAGTAACAATTACAATAATTCCAGAAGCAATCACTTTTGGGTGAATCCCTGCATAAACGTTTGAGAAATATTGCGATAATGCCATCGAAGCCAATGCAATAGGAGCTGCAAAACCTATGAAAGCAGAGAAGAACCCCGACATAAAACCAATAGATGGGTGGTAGAGTTGCGATAGGTAATGGTATTCGCCCCCCGAACGTGGCATTACCGATCCAAGTTCCCCATAAACCTGTGCTCCGGTAAAGGCTATAATAGCACCGAAAAACCAAAGCATTACAATGGCAAATACATTATCGACTCCACCAGCAATCTGAAAGCCCAGAGATGTAAAAACCCCGGTTCCAACCATATTTGCGATTACATAGGCTGTTGCCGTAATTAAACCAATTCCTGCGGCTTTTGTACTTTTATTCATTGTTCGCTTTTAAAAGACGCAATATTAAAATAAATTTGCCATTGTAACAAAAGCTATAGTCATTTAAGTAAGCTATGAAAAATCATATTGGAAGTATTGTTATAAGCATTGTCGTGGTTTTATTATTGTTTGTTTCGTGTCATAATAAAGCAATCAAAAAATCAGATGATAATGAACAAAACTTTGGGTACGAGAACGTAGAACATAACGACAGGTTACTATCATACAGTTTTCGCGATTCAGTAAATTACGGAATGAAAATAGTTTTCCCCGATAATGAGGCAAAAGCCTGTATTCTGATGCTGCATGGATGGAACCTTCCGGCAGAAGAGTGGTGCGAAAAGACGGATTTCTGCGAAAAAGCATTGAAGAGGGGCTACATTCTGATTATTCCCGATTGGCAAAAGTGCAATTACCCATTACAAATATATCCCGAAACAAGACCCGAATATCGTCGTTACCCCGATTTACAATGGATAATCGATACAGTAATCAACGATTTACAGGGCAAACATCATCTGTTGTTAGATGGTCATAACAACTTTGTAGTCGGCATTTCGACCGGTGGGCGGGGAGCAGGCTTGCTGGCATTTTACAAACCAGATGTTTTCGCAGGAATGGCCAGCCTTTCCGGTGATTTCGATATCACCTCAATGCAGGATGAATTTTTGTATCAGGCATGGTTCGGACCCTACGAAAAGTTCCCTTTACGATGGAAACAAGAGTGCTTCGCCTATAATTGCAGTGAATACAAGGTACCCTCGTATATAGCCCATGGCAGAGCTGACAAAGTATCACCGGTCGAGCAAAGTATTGCCATGTACGACTCGCTGACGAAATACCACCCAGAATTGGGTCATAAAGCACATTTTCCTGATTCTGCCGGGCATGACTATAATTTTTGGAGTAGTGAAACTGAGTCTGTACTTGATTTTTTTGATAGTTTATGTCGTTGAAAAATTGCAAATGATTTGTCGGATATTATCAAATAATATTACATTTGCACAGAAAACTTAAGCGGGAGTAGCTCAGTGGTAGAGCATCAGCTTCCCAAGCTGAGGGTCGCGGGTTCGACCCCCGTTTCCCGCTCTCTTCGAAAAACGCTCAAATGCTTCTGATTGCTTCGATTCAGAAGCATTTTTGTTTTCACTCTGTTGATAACTTTAGACCTCAAAAAAGCAAAATAAAGCAGAAAAAAGCATTAAAAAGTTAAATTTGTTAGTCAAATTTTATTCACGTGCTAACAAATAAATTAAAAAAATAAGATATGGTATTTACAAAACTCATGCTCGACAAACGCCGTCAGCGCAGCGATTCTACCTATCGAATCAGTCTCAGAATAACCCATAAACGAATTCCAATTATGATTGGATCGGACTATTGTGTTAGCACATTTGACTGGGATGAGGAAAATTGTCGTATAAAACCCGATTGCAAGCGATTTAATA
>JAGOLH010000054.1 GCA_017994175.1 Bacteroidales bacterium
TAATTTTTCAAAGCATAAAAATATGGTGTTTATAAATTGATAATTAGGATTTTTATCATATTTTCGGAACCGGATTTGAATTAGTTTTGACGCGCAAAATGTTAGGTATATTGTATATTAATAATTAATAAACACAACGAAATGAAAAACATCTTAGTAGTAGGATCTGCAGGTCAGATCGGTTCAGAACTCGTGCTGGCACTGCGAAATATTTACGGTGGCAATCACGTGATTGCCGGAATCAGGAAAACCAAACCTTCCGAAAAACTCACATCAACAGGTCCCTGCGAAGTTGTCGATGCCAACGATGTGAATAACCTCGTGTCGGTTGTAAAAAAATATGATGTGGACGTTATCATCAATATGGCAGCCATTCTTTCTGCTACGGGAGAACAAAACCCAATGATGGCATGGAATGTTAACATGAATGGCCTGATCAATATTCTTGAAGTTGCCCGTGAATTTAAAATGGAACAGGTGCTTGTTCCCAGCAGTATTGCTGTTTTTGGTCCAACCACACCGGTCGATAACACTCCTCAGGAAACAATTCTGAAGCCCACTACCATGTATGGCGTTACTAAAGTTGCAGGCGAATTATTAGGCGATTATTATGTTCGTCGTTTCGGGCTCGATGTACGTGGTTTACGTTATCCTGGTATCATCAGTAACGAAACCCTTCCCGGTGGCGGAACTACCGATTACGCAGTAGCTATTTATTACGAAGCAATCAAAAACAAAAAATATACTTGTTTTGTAAATGCCGAAACTCGCCTTCCGATGATGTATATGCCCGACTGCCTGAAAGCTACCATCGACCTTATGCAGGCTGATTTTAACAAACTGAAGCACCACTGCGATTTCAACGTGGGAGCGATGAGCTTCAGTACCGCTGAACTGGCTGCTTCAATAAAGAAATATATTCCCGAATTCGAAATTTCGTATGAACCCGATTTCCGTCAGAAAATAGCTGACTCCTGGCCAAATTCAGTTGACGATACAGCTGCACGACAGGAGTGGGGATGGAAACCAAGTTTCGATCTTGATGCAATGACTCAGGATATGCTGAAAGTGATCGGCGAAAAGCATTCTAAAGGTTTGATTTAAGCAAAAATTACACAATTGAAAAGGAGAGGAGCTGCAACATTGTTGTGGCTCTTTTTGTTTCATAACCATAAAATACAATCGAAAACCCTCAGTAAGTTTGAGAGCCCGTCTTAGAATACGAATGTTAGATACGAACATGAAGCAATCTGTATTTCTACGGGCGAATTTAAAAAGTTCGTTAATACGGTGATTTAAATTCGTTTATTGGTGGATTACAACGACGATTTGAGAAAAGGAATAACGAAATTGAATAAATGACTAAAAAAAGAGCTGTCATAAATAGTTGACAGCCCTTTTTAAAAAAAATCTAAAACGGGTTAATCAATTGCATACTTGGCAGGAGGTTTTCTGGGAATCACTTTCAGGGTGATACCGCCTTGTTTGATAACAATAAACTCAACCCTGCGGTCGTAAATACGTGCTTCGGCGCTTTCGCCTTTGGCATTTAATCTTTCTTCTCCAAATGTTTCGGGAACCAGTTGCTCCGATTTAACTCCTTTATTGATTAAATAAGCTGAAACAGAATTTGCTCTGCGTTGGCCCAACGCAATGTTATATGCATTTGAACCAAATGGATCACAATGTCCGTGAACATAAATTCTTGCTTCCGGATACTTTTTCAGGTAATCGGCAAGTGAATCGAGATTCGCATAGAATTCGGGTTTAATGTTGCTCTTGTCGAAGTCGAATAGAACCCAAGTAATCTCAAGGATTATATCAGGGTTAACGGTACCAAATTCTGAATCCGCCGGTGCAGTTTCTGTAGTATTTGTATTTACAGGCTGGTTTGAAGCCGGGGGAACCGTATTATTATCCTGAGAATAACTTTGTCCGTCAAGTGCGTATTTTGCAGGAGGTAATTTGGGAACAACAATCAAATCGATACCGCCTTGCTTGATTACAATGAATTCAACCCTGCGGTCGTAAACACGTGCCTCTGCACTTTCGCCCTTGGCAATCAGTCGTTCTTCACCGTAAGTGTCGGTAAGCAATTGATTTGAGTTAACACCTTTACTTGTGAGATAATTCTTCACTGAGTTTGCGCGACGGTCGCCAAGTGCAATGTTGTATGCATTGGTGCCAAACGGGTCGCAATGACCATGAACATAAACTTTTGCTTCGGGATATGTAACCAGATAGTCAGCTAAAGAATCCAGATTTTCGTAGGACTCAGGTTTAATGTCGCTCTTATCGAAATCGAATTGCACCCAGGTAACTACCACTTTTTGTTCAGTACCCTTTGGTGGATCTGCTACAATAGGTTCTTTAACAGTTCCTTGTTGTGGTTCCTGAATGTTCTGAGGTTCTTCTCCCTTGCCATCAAGAGCATACTTGGCAGGAGGATTCTTTGGCACTACCCGAAGTTCAACATCGCCTTGCTGTTTAACAATAAACTCTACTCTGCGGTCATAAACTCGGGCTTCTGCACTTTCGCCACGGGCAATCAATTCTTCTTCACCAAACGATTTGGTTATCAGATTGTCAGGATTAACTCCTTTACTTACTAAATAGGTCTTTACCGAATTTGCACGACGGTCGCCAAGTGCAATGTTATATTCGTTAGTTCCAAATGGGTCGCAGTGACCGTTTACATATATAACTGCATTTGGGTAACGCTTCATGTAATCGGCAAGAGAATCGAGGTTTGCATAATATTCGGGTTTAATGTCGCTCTTATCAAAGTCGAACTGTACCCAGGTAATCTGGAGATACTTGTCGCTGGGAGCCGAGATGGTAACAACTACTGTTAATGTGTCGTGGGTTTCAGGTACATGCAACGATTTTGAGGCAGGGTAAGCAGAATCGCTTTCAGCCCTGAAAGTGTAATCACCCGGAGGCAAAGGAAGCGTTACACTGTTTTTTCTATCGGTTACATTATAAGTGCCGATGGTTTCTTTTGTATTATCGTTAATCACATAAAGCATAACATCGTTCGGAAGTTTAGGCAGTGTATTATCGTGTTTAACGACACAAACAACCGGAGCCTGAGGAGCCTGTGGTGATGAAATAACAATGGTAGTATCTATAGGTCCGGTGCGTTCAGGTATTTCCAGGACTGTTAGAGTAGGTAATGCTTCATCGCTTTGGGTGTACAGATTATATTTTCCCTGTGGCAGTATAAATAAAGCTGTGTGGTCTTTTGATTCACTGATATTGTAAGTTCCCACAGTGTCTTTTGTGGCATCATTAATTACAAATAGCATAACATCATCCGGAAATTCAGGAATAGTGTTGTCGTTAACCACCTTACAGGTAATGAGTGGAGCACCCTGACCGAGTTTAATACGGATGCAATCGCATTCTTCGTAACCACCCCTGCGTTTGCTACTATTTACAGGGCAGAACGAAACGTCACCGTTGAATTCAACAATATATCCCATATCGTTACCATCGGTGTTGAAAGGATAGCCTACATTTTCAGGTTCCGACCATTTGCCGCTGGCAGTATCCAATTTCGAATAAAAAACATCAAAACCACCTTTAGTGGTATGGCCTTCAGAACTAAAGTACAATTCAGTCCCATCTCTCGAAATGTACGGCATTTCTTCGTACCCCACAGTGTTGATGGTTGGACCAAGGTTTACAGCTGGTCCCCATTTACCGTGTTTATCAAGCTCTGAATAGTAAATGTCCATGCCTCCAAATCCGCCTTTTCGCATACTTGTAAAGTATAGCCTTGAACCATCAGCAGTAACCGTTGCAAACGATTCCCATTTTTTTGTGTTAATGTTGCTGTTGAGTTTCTTAGGTTTGGAATACACACTATCCCTAAGTTCCGAAACATAAATATCGCCATTGTCGTTAATGTCGATGACAATATACAATTTTGTTGCATCAGGCGATACTGAGGTAAGCTGGGCAGGGTTTTTTAGTTTAAATCGATCGCTTATCACAACAGGTTCCGACCATGTGTTGAAAGTAATTTGCTTTGAATAGTAAATGCTGTCAAGCAGAGAGTCGTTGTATTCACGGTCGTAATTTACATCAGGAGGGAACACGTTACTGGCACCCAAAGTATAAAACAATAAACCAACCTCATAAGCAAACACAGGGCAGCGAACATTGAGGTCAAGTTGCCTGTTTTTCATAATAAAATCATAAGGAACCCTTATAGGAGATTTGAATTCATTCATGGCTTCGTTGCATGCTTTAATTTCAAATTCAACCTGTTGCTCAGTTACAATGTACATCTTTGCATGCTTAATTTCCTTTTTAAATTCTGTATAATAATCGATAGCCGTTTTATAATCCTTTTTCAACCGGTATGCTACCCCGAGGAAATACTTGGTTTCGACAGGAGCACTGCGCTCACGATAGCTGTTATAATATTTATTGTCGATGTCGTTGGCTGCTAAGAGTAAATATTCAATTGCAAAATCAATGTTCTGACACCTTTCTTCCTGTATGTAACAATACCCTATTTTAAACTGCAGGTGCCTGTTGTCAGGGTCTGTTTTAAAAATCAAAAGGTAATTTTTAAGCGCAGCCTCAAATTGGTTGTACATTACATGTTTTTCGGCTTCGCGCCAAAGTTTCCTGTTTGATACAGAGTCGTTTTGAGCCTGAAGACTCTGACATACAAACAGTTGAGCGAAGATGACAATCGCTATTGGTAATATCTTGATAGTTTTCATCATAACTATTTGAACAATTACGAATTAAAAAAATTCCATACAAACTACAAAAATAATAATAAACCAAAACAAACAGCGGTTATTTATGATTTTTTATTCGTTTATTTCAACATGTGCGCGTTGAAAACTGCATTAAATTTAATACATAAACATTTTAGAAGCAATTTTTTACCATACGATGTTCATTCAAATGTTTATTTTTGTAGCAAATTATAACAATGAATTTTCTGGTTCCACAATTCTTTTGGGCATTATTTGCAGTATCTGTTCCGATAATTATACACTTGTTTCATTTTAGAAGGTACAAAACAGTGTATTTTAGTAACACTGTTCTTTTACAAAACCTTGAGAAGCAAAACAGGACCAAGACAAAGCTTAAACAATATTTAATACTGCTCACAAGAATACTCCTGATAGTTGCATTAGTTACAGCATTCAGTCAGCCCTACATACCTGTGAATAAAAATCAGAATCAGGGAGGCAAGAAATATACTGCAATATATTTAGACAATTCTTTTAGCATGGATGGGGAAAGTGAAAAGGGTAAAATGATAGATGCAGCCAGGCAGTTGGCCTACGATATTGTTAGTGCGTATCCGCCCGATATGCAATACTTTTTTCTGACAAACCATTTTTCACCGGAATACCTGCAATTGATGAACACAAACGAGATAAAAGAAAATATTGCTGATGTGAATCTGACCCCGATGTTCAGGAGTTTGCCTGAGGTGCTGGCTCGTTTTTCGGCACTAGCCGGTCAGGATGCTACTCTAAACATATACGTTATCAGCGATATGCAGGAATGTAATTTTAAATCAGATATTACTTTTTCATCGTTCAGTCATCATGTTGTACTAGTGCCTATTACAGGTAATTTGCAGGGGAATCTTTCAGTAGATTCATGCTGGTTTAATGCTCCTGTTAAAAACATCGGGAAAGCTGATGAGTTAACTGTACAAATTAAAAACCATTCCAATCAGCCTTATGTCGATATTCCGGTAAAACTTAGCATAAACGATACGGTGAAAACCATTTCTTCGCTGACCATAGAAGCAGGAGAAACGGTGAAACTCCCGCTTACTTTCACAAATACATCCTCCGGTAACATTAAAGGGGAGGTTGGTATTGATGATTATCCTGTTACTTTCGATAACAACTTATTTTTTTCATATTCCATTAATAATGTTGTAAATATTCTGATAATCAATGAAACGGGAACGAACCAATACCTAAGTGCACTGTACAAAACTGCTGACGATAATTTTAATTACACAGAAGTAAAAGCCGGCAGTGAAAAGAATAGCGAATTTCAACAATATCAGTTGATTATTGCTAACGGGCTGAAATCAATTCCAAGCGGTCTGGCTGAGTCGTTCAAAGAGTATATCGAAACAGGGCACAGTTTAGTATTGATTCCGGGAGAGCAATGTGATCTGGGTTCCTACAACAGTTTTCTGAGTGCATTGGAAGTTGGAAAAATCAGTGAGGTATCGCTGCAGCAACGTAGAATATCGGAAATCAATTATAGAAACTATCTCTTTAAAGATGTATTCGGAAAAATTGATAAGAATATTGATTTGCCTGATATAAATAGTTTTTATCCTTTGCAGGTTTTCTCAAATTCAAATGCAGATGTTGTGCTGTTCGATGATAAATCGAATCCTCTGATTGCAACAAACCCAACAGGGGCAGGGAAGTTTGTATTTTGCGCAATTCCATTAAGTAAAACCAATGAGCTTTTTATGAAACACCCTTTATTTGTTCCATTATTCTATAATATGGCCTTATATTCTGGGTCTTCCCAAAGCTTGTACTGTGTTGCCGGAAGGGAATCGTATATTGACATAAGCGGGTTCCGACCGGATCAAAATACTGTTTTACATATCGTTGACTCACTAACTGATATAATTCCTGCGAGCAGAATTATTCCGGGCGGTACCCGTATTACAATTCCCGAAACACTGGTGCGGGCCGGACACTATAGTGTTACATCAGGAAATGCCACACATTCCCTTATATCGATGAACTACTCTAGAGAAGAATCGGCAACGAAATACCTTCAGGGAAACGAAATTATCGAGGAATTGAAACAAGCGGGTATTGAAAGTGTGTCAAGTGTTGATTACCTGTCGGAGAACTTCAGGTCAAATGTAGCAGAGCAAAGCTTAGGAACCATGCTGTGGAAATATTTTATTATCCTGGCATTAGTTTTCGTTGTCGCAGAAATTGCAATAATCCGACTGATGAAATAATAAGAAGCTTAGCCGGTTTTACTAATTACTCCCGGCGATGAATAATAAACATTCTGTATTGGCCGGAACTCGTTTATCAGCAATGCCCATTTCGAAGGATCTTCTTTTATCAGGTTCAGGATTTGTTTACGGTATTTTTTTATAAACTCAGTGATTGCAGGTGCAGAAACACTGGGTTCACAATTTGCCCCAACCATTTTGCCGGTGATATTATGACCCTTTGCTAAAAGTTTTTCAACTGAACGCAGAAGTTTGTAAAGGAATTGCTCTGCTTTTAGTTCTTTCGAAATAGTACGGGTAACAGAAGTAACATGGGGGGGCTGGTTATTTCTATCGGAAGATTCGTTTAAAAACAAAAGTTCTTCACCAATTATTAAAGGCGTTGAAGGGTCGGTAGCAGTTATATTTACCGCAAACTGAACCGCATTTGCCAGGATATGGTTTATTTTGTGGATGGCTTCACGCTGCTTCCACAGTTTTTCTGCTGCATCATCAGAAAGCAGAATTTTACGATTGTATTGCTGCGAAATACCATCCAAGTATTCTTTTGCAAGTCGTTCAATGCTTTGTTTATGCATTGACTGTTCCATACAGACAGCTTCTTTGCTTTTTTTTACCGTGTCAATGAGCATCAAAGTGTTCCGGCTGAGATCCCTGTGAAGTCTGGCATCGCTTTCGGCAGCCCTTATTACAGCCATTACACTGTTATGAAGTAGTAATCCAAGAATTTTTTTTGTCTGAACCTCGAGCTTTCCATCAGCAGGGTTAATTCCAAATGCGCTTAAATCTTGTTTCAGCTCAATGAAAACGAGATCCTGATTGCTGTCAGCCATACTATCAATGCGCAAGCACATAACCGTGTGCTCGCTTTCAGAGAAAATTTCGAGCTGGGTAATGCCGCTAATATTATTTTTTATTGGAACATTGTCGGGTGTGAACCATTGAATCGGGGTTTTCCGGGGCTTTCGCAAGTTTGAAATAATATTATCTTCATCACTAATTACATTATCTTCAGGTTCGTTGCCTCGAAAAAACCGCGTATAATGCAGCAAGTTATCTTCCTGACTCAAATAAATACAATATCCACAAACAGCACCCGGTGCAATCATCTTTAAATGTTGCAGTGCAATAACTGCATGATTCCGGTTGAAGCTGTAATTCACGTAATGCTAGTATTGAATGCACAAATATAATAATTAATTAATTAAAATGCAAATGCTTAATTAAAAAATTGCTTAATAATTTAATTGTTTAACAAAACCCCTTCAGTTATGAATTAACTTAATTGTTTCTGAAAGTGCTTATAAATCAAATATATTTACATCAAAAACAAAGCTGTGAATTATTTAATAATTATAGTATTTAGCTATTTAATTCTGCAAGTATTAATTCGTATTATTAACCATTTAATTAAGTATGATGATGATAAATAAAACAAATCCACTCATTTTACTGATCTCAGATCGGTATATTAGCATTCATACAGATGTTCAAACCAAAAGGAATTTTTTGTTTAATAAAAATGGCCTCAGTTTAAAAAAGCTTAACGGAATAAAGGCCTTTGTTCAAAAATTACTTGAGTACTACCGAGAGGAATGTAACAGGCGTGGTCTGGTAGTGTTTGTCGATAACACATTCCTAGTACAAAAAGAGCAATGGATTTATGATAAAGCCTCTTGTAAGAGCCATGCAATAAAAAAGCAAACAGAAAAGAATCTTCCGGGTTTTGTAAAAGTACACCATTCAGAAACCTACTCAAAGTCAGGGAATGTGAGCAGCATTGAAAATCAACAGCGTGGAGATTTAATGTACAGCTTTCACTGGAATAATGAATTTGAGTCACTTGTTTTGCAGGCCATAGCCACTGATGTTTCAAACGTGGAATTTTACCCCAAAAGTTCACTTCAACAACATAAATCCAGTAATAAAAGTGTAATGGTTCTCAATTTTCGACTTAACAAAGTATTGCTAGAAAAATATTACTGCGATGAGTTGATTTATTCAGATACGATTGGAACAGGGCACAATACAATAATTGAGAATATAGCCCGTACATTCGGTATATCGCAACAGCATGCAGCAAAGATGTATGTAATGTACGGTTCGGTGTTCCTCGATAAAAGTCTTACAGACCTGTTTATTGATGTAAAGCTGAATGAATTTCATGTAAACGAAGTGCCCTATGCCCAATTATGCTCTCTGATTCAAGAAGGTTATATTGATATGCTGAAAAAGGTTTCCGCAAGACTTTCCTCCAAAAAAGTAAGTCCCGAATGCGATAGGATTATGGTTTCCGGTAAAAATATCAGTCAAAAAGTCCCGCAACTGGTAAGTTTATTTTTTAATACAGAGTGTAATCAGGTAGTTGATGCTTTCGATTTTTCATACAACGAGTTGGTTTCTTTTGTACCTGCAACAAAAGAACTACCTATAATGACAGCAGCAGAAGTTGAAATATGCGAAAATATTATTCCTGAGCCAAGGAAAAGCTCTTTTCAGAAGAAATCGTTGCGTGTAATCAATGCGATTATGAATGAAATCAGAGAGTTCATGACTGAGCCGGAAGCTGAGTTTATTTCATGACCAGAATGAATCCGCTACCGTGTACATTGTTAATATCAATACTATCGATATCCTTAAAATATTTTCGAAGTTTGGTTATGTAAACATCCATACTGCGGGCATTAAAATAATTGTCGTCACCCCAGATGTGTTTCAGGGCAACATTCCTGTCGAGTACATGATTTTTATTTGCGTACAACATTTTAAGAAGATCCGACTCCCGCGGGGTAAGCCTGAAGGTAGAGTTGTTTCCGGTAAGAGTGCGCAATTGATGGTCAAAAATGTAAGGTCCGATTTCAATCATGTTAGGAATATCGTCGAAGCTTTCTTTGTTTCTGCGCAAAATAGCTTTCAGTTTACGCAGCAATACTTCCGAATCGAAAGGCTTTGTAAGATAGTCGTCGGCACCCACTTCAAAGCCACGTAGAACATCTTCCTTCAGCGATTTGGCGGTTAAAAAAATTAAAGGAATACCTTCGTCAATCTTTCTTATATCCATTGCAATACTAAATCCGTCTTTATTCGGAAGCATTACATCGAGTATGCAAAGGTCGAAACTGGTACTCCTGAAAACAGGTACAGCTCTCATGCCATCGTTAACAAGCATTACCTCGTAATCGTTTATTTCGAGGTATGATTTCAGCACTGCGCCAAAATTGATGTCGTCTTCCACAAGTAGGATTTTGTCTTTTTTCATAGTATTCTAATTTATTGGTAGGCTTACGATAAATGTACTTCCCTTTGAATGATTCCCTTTCACCGAAATATTTCCTTTATGAGCAGCAACAATTTCCTTAACATAGTTTAACCCCAGTCCAAAGCCTTTAATATTATGTACATTTCCGGTGGAAGCTCTGTAGAATTTGTCGAAGACCCTTTTCATTACGTCCTTACTCATGCCAATTCCTTTGTCCTCAACTTCAAAAACAAAATGGTTTCCGGAATTATAGGTGCGAACAAGAATGTCGGGTTGGTCAACAGAGTATTTATTGGCATTATCGAGAAGGTTTCCCACAACATTGAGCAATGTGTCACGGTCAGCTTTTATAACAGGAATATCTGCCAGAAAATCGGTTCTGACATCACCGTTTCGTTGCTGAATGATAAGTTCAATATTGCTTATTGCATCTTTAATGAGTTCATGCATGTCGACAGGTTCTTTCTTCAGGTTCAGGCTTTCCCTGTCGAGAAGTGCAAGCTGAAGTACCTGTTCTACATGCTGGTTCATTCTTTGGGTTTCCTGATTTATGATCTCGGTGAACTTATCCACAGTTTTCGGGTTTTCACGTACGCGCGGGTTGTTAATCGACGCTGCGGCCAGTTGGATGGTTGCCAACGGAGTTTTAAACTCATGCGTCATGTTGTTGATAAAATCGTTCTTAATCTCGGTAAGTTTTTTTTGCCGAAAAAAAGCTACAAGAGTTATTGCAAAAGTAATGATAAGAATAAGTGAAAGTACTACCGTTGAGATTAACTGGGCATATATACCCTCCAAAACATACTTTCTTTTCCCCGGAAAATAAATGTACAATGCATCAGGAGCGGAAAATATTGCACCCTGATATAAGTTAATTTTATACGCATCGTCAGTAATACTTTCGTTATAGCCATCGGTTTTAAGCCTGATGTTGTGATTGGCATCAGCCACAGCAAATTCAAAATTCAGTGAAAGCCCACGCTGTTTCAGTTCCTCGCTTATCGCTTTTCTGATATATTCCTTATCGAATCTGTTCTCCAGAGGGCGGCGCATTTGTTTGTATTCTTTTTCGAGTTCGCTCACAACTTCATCAAGGGCGAGTCCACCAGTATTAAATTTTTCATCGAAAAAACGCTCAAAAGTGGAATATGATAAAAACTGCTCCGGGTAATAGTCGTTACCCCATGTGTTCGAAAACTCGTAAACCTGAACGCCCCCATACGATGACCGGATGGAAATACTAAAATTATGAATCGGTAATTCAGGCTGGGGAGGGATATACCCAAAACGAGACATATTGGGGTCGGCAGGGTAGGTGCTGTCGTTTTGAGCAGATCTTGAATTCAGCATTTTATTATACAGAAAAACCAATGCATCACGCTTTTCAAGCTTAATAAGTGCCTGCGACAAAGATTCCCTCACACCTCTATCAACCAGCTCTTTCTTTTCGTTGTACGATCGGTAAATATGACCTGCCTGCATCGCTATAATGGTTAAAAGCGATACAATCATCAGACCTGCCAGCAGGTATACTGTTCTTTTCTTTTTCATTATTACAAAAGTAACCAAAACCGGACTTCATTCAATCGTATTTAACTATTCATTAAGATAATGAACAGTAAGAACTTGCCATACTGTTTTTATTTATTTATTTCTCCTCGGCCTCAACATTCGTTTTGTCCTCCTGCTTGTCGAAATGCCGCAATGCGGCCAGTGAAATTAAATAAGCGGCTAGTATTAATACAGGCCACATCAAAAGGCTGATTATTTCTTTCGTGTACATAATTGTTGATTTTAATAGTGATGCTCATTGCTGTCTTCTATTTCTGACCTTGTGATTTTACGTTTGTTTATTGAACGCCAGGCCACAACGATATAGGCAAAAACAAACGGAATGATTAACGAAACTATTGCCATTGTTTTGAGTGTGTACTCACTGCTGCTTGCGTTATACACTGTGAGAGAACTCTCAGGGTGTGTAATGGATGGGTAAAACGAAGTGTTATTAAGTCCTGCAATAAGCAACAGTGCAAGAACGGCAAAAAAAGTACCTAAGCCGGTAAACCAAATACCGTTATCATATTTGTCTGAAACCACAGTTGCTATTATACCCCATAGAACTGCAAGCACTCCTGCAATAAACATTATTGCAACCAAGGGCATTTGAATGAGGTTGTGGAGGTATTTGTACTTTTCAAAAACAATGCTTTTTGTTTCAGGGTCAATAGCATATCCCGTTTTCAGCAATAAAATGGTAACAAATGAAACAAATAGTAAAACAAACGGTACAGCATTGATTATCAATTGTTTCTTTATTCTGTTACAAATTTCATTATTTTCAATTGTTTTACGAAAATATAGTAATGCTAGAACCCTGGACAAGAAAAAAACGCTGAATCCAAGCAACAGGTTATGATAATTCAACGCTGCTTCCAATCCTCTGGCAGGGTTGTCCCATTTTACGTGGTTCATTGTGTTCAAAGAGAATTCAGCGCCATTATACAGGGTAGCTACTACAATACCAAGCAAAATTGTGCCCAGAAATCCATTAATGAACAATAGTGTTTCGAAGGTTTTTTTTCCGAATACATTCGATGGTTTGCTTCTGAATTCGTATGAAACCGCCTGAACTGTAAATGCAAGCAGAATAATCAGCCACACCCAGTATGCTCCGCCAAAACTTGTGCTGTAGAATAACGGGAACGATGCAAAAAATGCACCTCCAAAGGTCACCAGTGTGGTGAAAGTGAATTCCCATTTACGCCCAAGGCTGTTTACAAGCATACTTCGTTCTGTTTCATTTTTTCCAAGGGTATAAATGAGCATTTGCCCTCCCTGTACAAAAAGTAAAAATACTAAAGCGCTTCCCAGTACCGAAACCAGAAACCACCAGTAATGCTGAAGTGCAGCAAATGTTATTGAAGCCATAATTATTTTTCCTGTTTTGTTGGACCAATTTTAATTTGTCGGGTCATAATGCTGACCTCTGCGATAAGCAGTGCCGTAAATACTACGGCAAAAATAAAGAATGTAAGTTGTACAGATGAGCTCGAAATATCGGTGACTGCGGCTGATACAGGCATATAATCCTGAACAACCCACGGTTGCCTGCCCACCTCAACAACAACCCATCCTGCTTCTGATGCAATAAAACTGAGGGGAATACACAGTAGGGCGATATAATACAGAAGCTTTCGGAACCGGAATTTTTCGATGGTATTTCTGAATGAAAACCAAAAGAACGCCAGAAATACAAAAACAAAAAAAGTACCCAATAATACCATTGCATGGAAGCTGTAGAAAACCAACTGAACATTGGGTATTATATCCGTAGGTTTATCGAGGAAACCGTATCCGAAATGCTTGTAGTTCTCGTTAAACAATGCGAGCATTTTTCGTGCTTCAGCAGTATTGCCGTTTTTCTTGGCGATTTTATAGGCTTTTAGCGATGATACTGCAATTTTACCTTTATCGATTCGCTCCTGAGCCGGTAAAATACCTTTTTCGGGAACACCATTGATTAAATCTTCAACCCCGGGGACATAGTGGTCTTTATTGAATGCAATAAGATAAGAAAGCATTCCTTTAAACCCGAATTTAACAACGTAATCATTTTTACCGTCGAAAGCCTGTTTGCCGGGTGTAATAATACCAAATCCCATAAGTTCGGCGTTTGTACCGCCTTTATAAAGACCTTCCATTGCAGCGAGTTTCATAGGCTGCTTTTCGGCAACCTGCACAGCTGAGCCATGTCCGGTAAGAATAATTGCTATGCTCGATATTAGCCCGAAAACAGATGCAATTATTATGCTCCTTTTTGCCAGCAACGATTCTCTGCCCCGTAACAAAAAATAGGAACTAATGCCTATTACAAATAAAGAAGCAACGATATAGCCGCTTGTGATGGTGTGAAGAAACTTGTTTACAGCAACCGGCGATAGAAAAACATCCCAGAAATTAACCATTTCGTTTCGTGCAGTATCCGGGTTAAAATACATACCTGTCGGAAACTGCATCCATCCGTTTGCAACCAGTATCCAAAGTGCTGAGAGATTGGCTCCAATTGCTGTAAGCCACGTTGATGCAAGGTGAAATTTCTTACTCACTTTGTTCCAGCCGAAGAACATTACAGCAATAAAAGTAGACTCCATAAAAAACGCCATGATGCCTTCAATAGCAAGAGGTGCCCCAAAAATATCACCCACAAACCAGGAATAATTCGACCAGTTTGTGCCAAATTCAAACTCCAGAATAATACCGGTTGCTACACCAATTGCGAAGTTTATCCCAAATAGCTTCATCCAAAATTTTGTAGTTCTTTTCCATTCCGGATCTCCTGTTTTTACATAAATAGTCTCCATGAAAGCTATGATAAACAAAATACCCAAGGTAACCGGAACAAAAATCCAGTGGTACATGGCAGTAAGTGCAAATTGTGCTCTCGACCAGTCGACTAAGGAAGGGTCAACGTTCAGTAACATCATAATTATCGGCCTTTTTTGTTAGTTGTTCTAATACATAATCGCTTCTTTCTTCATCTGTTTCGAAGTTCTTCTTCAGGAAATTTGGAAAAAGTAGAAATTTAATCAGTATAAAAATTATTACCCCTTTCAAGACAATAATTGCCCAGGCTGTTCTTCCCCATGCCGGCATGTTTTTGAAACCGTCAACATAGAATCTGAAAATATTGCGAATCAGTTTCATGCAGTCAAATTAGTAAAAAAATAATGTAAACAAATCGTTACGATGCGAAAATTTTTCAAAAATTATTAATACGACGTCTTTTCAAAATCATCGGAATTTAGCTCTCGTTAACGGCGTTTAAAAGTATTGTATTTGGGGGTAATCAAGCTTGAAAATTTACAAATAATATATTGAATAACATATTTAAATAAGCATTGATAATTAATTATAATATAATCAGTTATTATTTCTTTTTATTTAAATAGTGTACTGAGTCGCCCCAAGCATTATAGCACACTTTGTCACCTGCATTTTTTATCTGCTCCTCAAGGCTTTTAATATAATCTTCTGTTTCTTCGGGAATTTGGGGTTTTCCTTTGTACAGGTTGTAGTTTCCATGGTATTTTACAGGGGTAATGTTAGGCATTATAATGTTTGCCCCGGCTTTCAATCCCATTTCGCGCCCGTTGGGATGTATGGTTTGCAGCGCAGTAGTGGACGAAATGTTTATATCGGGCATAATAATTCTAAGGCATGCAATCATCCTGAAAGTAAGTAGCAATCTATCCTCAAGCATGGGAATTGCCTTTCGGAATGAGTACAATGGTGTGTCTTCATGTTCGATATAGGGGCCCATTCCGCACATATCAATATCCAATTCACGCATAAACATCAAATCATCGGCGAGGTCTTCGATGGTTTGGAACGGAAGGCCAATCATAACGCCGGTGCCGGTCTGATATCCAATTCTCTTCAACCGGTTCAGTGCTGCAATTCTTTCCTGATAGCTGTGGTTCTCATCCTGTGGGTGAATTTTACCGTAAAGTTCTTTCGAGGAGGCTTCTATGCGCAGTAAATACCGGTGTGCCCCGGCTTCGAACCATCTTTTAAACACATCATCACTTTGCTCACCGCACGAAAGAGTAATACCCAATGCGCCTTTGCCGATTGATTTTATTTCGCGTATAAGTTTCTCAACCCTCGAGGTAAAATTATCGGTTGAAAGCTCTCCCGACTGAATAACAATCGATCCCCATTTATGCTCGTAGGCATAACGTGCGCACGACAGCACTTCTTCATCAGTGAGTGCATATCGGTCGACTTTTTCATTGTCCTTCCTGATACCACAATACATGCAGTTCTTAGAACAAATATTCGATAGCTCAATCAGACCTCTAAAAAACACCTTATTCCCAATATGTTTTCGTTTAAGCGAATATGCCCTTTTTAAAAGAAGTTCGTAATCGTTCCCTTCTGCCTGAAGCATAAGAATTATGTCTTCCTGTGTGTGGTTTTCTTTTTTAAGGATTTCTTCGAAATAGGTCATAATTCATTGCTTGTTTTTATATGATTTCATTGTATTAAGCAGGAGAGAGGCAACCGTCATCAATCCGACACCGCCCGGAACGGGTGTGATAAAGCTGCATTTGGGAGCTACTTCATCAAAGGCTACATCACCAACCAGAGCAAAACCCGATTTTGTTTTATCGCTGGGCACCCTGTTAATTCCAACGTCAATTACCACAGCTCCATTGGCCACCATATCCGCTTTAAGATAATTGGGTTTGCCTATGGCTACTATCAGTATATCAGCACTTAAGCAAATGTCTTTTAAATTATTAGTTTTACTATGACATACAGTTACGGTTGCATTCCCAGGGTAAGTATTCCGGCTCATCAGAATGCTTATTGGTTTACCAACGATATTACTTCTGCCAATTACAACACAATGTTTGCCTTCCGTATCGATATGATATCTCTTAAGTAATTCGATAATTCCCAGAGGTGTTGCAGAGATATAGGAAGGCATACCGATTACCATTTTGCCAAGGTTTATGGGGTGGAACCCATCAACATCCTTTTCGGGGTGAATGGCTTCAATTATCTGTTGTTCATTGAATTGAGCAGGCAGGGGTAGCTGTACAATTAAACCATCGATACCGTTATCCGTATTTAGTTCTTGTATTTTACAAAGCAATTCAGGTTGACTGGTGTTTTCAGGGTAGCGTATTAACGTGGAATCGAACCCTACTTTTGTGCATGCTTTTTCCTTATTTGCAACATAAGTTTCGCTGGCAGCATTATTTCCGACAATGATTGCTGCAAGGTGAGGCACTCTTGCTCCTGATTCTTTAATCTTTTCGGTTTCGGCATATAGTTCCTGATAAATATCTTCCGAGATTTTCTTTCCGTCAATAATTTGCATAATCTATCTTTTTTGAGGCATTCTACCCATGAGTTTTCGCGTGTTGTTTTTATCTGTCATCATTTGCATCATCTTGCGGGTTTCGTCAAATTGCTTGAGCAAACGGTTTATTTCCTGCACCGATGTTCCACTACCTTCAGCAATTCGTTTGCGTCTGCTGCCGTTAATAAGTTTCGGACTCCTGCGTTCAAGCGGTGTCATGCTATGAATAATGGCTTCAATGCCTTTGAACGCATTGTCATCAATATCAAGGTTTTTCAATGCCTTGCCAACTCCCGGAATCATGCTGGCTATATCCTTGAAATTTCCCATTTTTTTAATTTGCTGAATTTGCTTTAAGAAGTCGTCGAAATTGAATTCGTTCCTTGCGATTTTCTTTTGAAGTTTTCTCGATTCTTCAACATCGAATTGTTCCTGTGCTTTTTCTACCAGCGAAACAATGTCGCCCATGCCCAAGATACGGGTTGCCATACGACTTGGATGGAAAACATCGAGGGCTTCCATTTTCTCTCCAGTTCCAACAAATTTAATAGGTTTATTAACAACGCTACGAATCGAGAGGGCAGCACCACCGCGTGTATCCCCGTCGAGTTTAGTAAGCACCACACCATCAAAATCGAGACGATCATTAAACTCCTTGGCTGTATTTACCGCGTCCTGACCAGTCATTGAATCTACTACAAACAATATCTCGTCGGGTTTAACAGCGTCTTTAATAGCTTTAATTTCTGTCATCATCAGTTCATCGATAGCAAGCCGCCCTGCAGTATCGATAATAACTACATCGCAGTTGTTCTGCTTTGCGTATTGAATGGATGCCTTGGCAATCTCAACAGGCTTTTTACTTTCGGGTTCAGCATAAACTGGGATTTCAATTTGCGCAGCGATAACTTTCAGCTGCTCAATTGCAGCTGGGCGGTAAATATCGCAGGCAACAAGCAGCGGGCGGCGGCCTTTTTTTGCTTTAAGCATGTTGGCAAGTTTCCCTGAAAAAGTAGTTTTCCCTGATCCCTGTAATCCCGACATTAATATAATAGATGGTTTTGAGGCTAGGCGTATTTCGGAAGCTTCGGTTCCCATAAGGGCAGTAAGCTCTTCATGGACAATTTTAATCATCATCTGCCCTGGCTTCACTGCTTTCAGCACATTCTGCCCCATGGCTTTATCCTTGACATCCTCCGTAAACTGTTTTGCAGTTTTATAGTTTACGTCAGCATCGAGTAAAGCACGCCTAATATCTTTAAGCGTTTCGGCGACGTTTACTTCAGTAATTTTACCTTCACCTTTTAATAACTTAAATGATCGCTCCAGCCGATCGGTCAAATTGTCGAACATCGTTTTTTATTTTTAGTCCAGCAAAATTATAAAAAAACTTCATCCCTAGGAAACGATTTCAACAAAGGCATCTTAATCAAAACTAAAAATTTGAATTTTTATCTGAAATTATATTTGTAATTTTGTATAAATTAATTTTTGATTGAAGAAGCATAGAGTTTTTAAGCTTATTATATGGACAGTAGTAGTAATTCTTCTGCTTGTCCTTGTTCCTGCATCGGTACTAATAACAAACATAGTTAAAGATTACAAACCTGACGATAAAACCATGATCGAAGAAAACCCGAGCTTCGATACCATTCATATCGATTCAGTTTCGTCATTTAATTTGATGAGCTGGAATATTGGATATTGTGGCTTAAGCAATGAGATGGACTTTTTTTATGACGGTGGCACAAAAGTAAGGCCTTCAAAAGAAAAAGTTTTTGAAAATTATATCGAAATACAGGATTTTCTTCAGAACGACAGCATTACCGATTTTTTTCTCCTGCAGGAGGTCGATAATAAGTCGAAGCGTAGTTATAAAATGAAGGAATACGATAATTTATGGGGGCTGAAATTGCTGGATGGCTATAGTGCATATTACGCAATTAACTATAAAGTTTGGTTTGTGCCACTGCCTTTAACAAATCCTATGGGAAAAGTTGAGAGTGGTTTGGTTTCTATTACGCGTTTTAAACCCAAGTCGGTTATCAGAATTTCTTACCCCAGCCTCGAAAAATTTCCCATGAAGTATTTTATGCTTGACAGATGCATTATGGTAATTCGTTGCCAATTAAGTAATGGGAAAGACCTGACAATAATAAACACACACAATTCAGCATTCGACGATGGATCGCAACGAAAACTTGAGATGAATATGCTGAAAAAATACCTATTGCAGGAATTTGAGGCAGGGAATTACGTAATAGCCGGAGGCGACTGGAATCAGGTGCCACCCGGTTTTAAACCTGATTTTAAAAAAGACAGCTTTGATCCAGGGTATTCGATAGGGGCCCCTGATAACTTTCTGCCGGATGGTTGGACTTGGGCATTCGACAATCGAGTTCCAACTAACCGTAAAGTAGACAAAGCATATTCAAGGGGTACTACCGGTACAACAGTTATTGATTACTTCATTGTTTCCCCGAACTTAAAAGTTGACAGCATTGCCAACCTTGATATGGAATTTCGTCATTCCGATCATAACCCTGTAACGCTCACTGTTAGTTTTCGCTAAAACAATAATAGCCTACCTGAGGACTAATTATTGGGGTAATAAAAGCAATTTAATGTGTCGAGGTGTTTGGAATCAGAATACAGGAGACAGAATGCAGAATACAGAAGGGGCGATTGCCAATTGTAAAGCATTCATCTCTATTTGGATTTTCCATCCTTTATCGTATCATAAGATTTCCATCCCACAACGAAAAGCACCTTCTGTATTCTGCATTCTGTATTCCCCAAAGTAACAATATGTCATTGGTAATAAGCTACTATTGTTGCGATATGTCAAACCAA
>JAGOLH010000055.1 GCA_017994175.1 Bacteroidales bacterium
TCGGCATATTCTGCACCACACGACCAGTTGATTTCCTCAATTATCTGCTCGCTGGCAGCATCTTCGGTTACCAATAACAGGTAGTTGGCATAAGGTGCAGACCCGATAAGCTGTCCGGGAATATTTCCCGCAAGAATTGAGAGAACATTCATACCATGTTCGCTGTAATTAAAAACACTTTCGGTTTTATTTAGAAAATTTTTTGTACCGACAACCTGATTATTGTTTCTAATGCTGTCGAAAGCAGGTAAATCATACCCTTGAAAACCTGCGTCAGTTATTGCTATAAGCATTCCTTCTCCACGAAAACCTTCGTTATGAAGAACCTGTCCGTTGTGTATATATATCTGATCAATGCAAAGTCCATAATCGAAATAATCGCTTGATTCAGCTTCTCTTAAATTAAAATTACTGTCGAAATAGGGCATGGGTTCAAGCGAGTTTTTATTCTTTCCCTTTTTCTTTTTCGACTTCGACACTGAATTTACAAAATTTAGCTGCGATATATCGTTTATTATGTTTGGGTTGGTTGTATATATTGTAACTCCGTTTAACCATTTCGAAACATTCAGAATCTCAACTCCCATATCCCTTACAGCAATAACATAAGCAGGGTTTACAGGTAAATCGAGTGAGTCGATTTGAATGCCCTGTGCTTCGCGCCTTGCAATGGACCTGGGGCTCAAATAATCTTCGGGTTGTTCCAGGGTGAAAGGAGTTCCTATTTTATCGGTAAACGAAACCCAGTACTTATCCTGTGCAATCTGAGGAAATGCACTTATTCCGAAAAAGATTAAAATGCTGCTGAAAATGAATTTTTTCATTTTTTTCTGTATTAATTGATACCAAATCCGATTATTTTCTGATAGTATTTTGTCCCCGTTGTGATTCTGTCGTCGATATCAACATTGGGAATTACCTCCTGCGAATTGATGTTTATTTTTTGCTTGAAAACCAGCCCAATATTTTTAGCATATATTTCTATGCAGTCGTTTTTATGAATCAGCGAGGAATCCAGTTGCTGAACCACTGTTAAGGTTGAATCAAACGAAAATCCATTGATTTCTGCAGCTTTATCGATGTTTGTAATATAGTATTCCTGCGATTCGTATATATTGAATACATTGCCGTTCCAACTTCTGTTGGGTCGGGCAGGGAACCTGATTTTTACGAAACGAACATTTTCTTCAACGGTTTGTGCCGACTGATCGGAAACCTGAGCCACCCAAACATCCGATAAAGTAAAATTGCTCAAGTCATCATCTCTGACCCACCTTTCCATTTTATACGCAAGATTTCCGGAATTATCGGTGTAAGGTTCTGAGTATCTTTCCATTAACTGGTAGTGTAAGGTGTCGTAAACATTTACAGGTTTATCAATTGTAATCTCCACTACATCATATAAAATAAACTTCGAAGTGTCGAGAGGAAAATACTGCAAACCGTAAAGTCCGGCAGGCTCAGCTTCAGGTGTATTGTCGCATGATGCAGCGAACAACGAAAACGAAATCAATATGAAAACCCATTGTTTCATTAAGCAAATTTAGTCAATTTTCGCAATAATCCCTCCGCCAATTACATCGATATCATCATATACAACAGCCGATTGTCCGGGGGTTATGGCATATGCCTCTTCCATGAAGTTAATTATATACTTTCCATCTTCTATCGTCAGATTTGCTTTAACCCCCGGTGTACGGTAACGTATTTTTACAGTATAGGTTTTCCCTATGATAAGTTTTGTGTTAAAAACCGCATTTTCGAGCTGAGTTTTTTTTGCGAGCAGGTGATTTTTCGAACCGAGAATTATTGTATTCGTATTGCTATCAATAGAAACCACATAAACGGGCTGCCCGGTTGCAACCTGTAAACCTTTTCGCTGACCAATGGTATAAAACGGAAAACCTTTGTGTTTGCCAATAATTTTACCATTAATATCTCTGATATCACCTTCCCCTGGTAATGAGCTTAGTTCTTCTGCAAGGAATCTGCGATAGTTGTTGTCAGGAATAAAACACACTTCCTGGCTTTCTCTTCTGTCGGCAATTTTTGTAAACCCATTTTTACGGGCAATTTCGCGTACTTCATTTTTTGTCATATTGCCAAGCGGGAAAAGGGTTCTGCATAAGTTCTCGCTGGTAAGCATCCACAAAAAATAAGATTGGTCTTTCGAAAGGTCTGTTCCTTTTTGCAGGAAATAGTTTTCGCCACTATTACCAATTCTGGCATAATGCCCTGTTGCAATAAAACTGCATCCGTTCTTTTCAGCCTCCAGCGACAATACTCCCCATTTTATAAGCTTGTTACATAAAACACATGGATTTGGAGTTCTTCCGTGCATGTATTCCGAAGTGAAGTTTTTAACAACTGTTTCTCTGAAAGTATCTCTTACATCAATAATTTTATGCTCAAAACCCAGCTTTGCTGCAAGTTTACCTGCTTCGAAAATAGTATCGGCATTACAACATCCGGTTTGTTTTTCTAAACAAGCCTGAGAAATTGATTCGTACGGGATAAAAGTTACACCTGTTAGTTCATAGCCTTGTGATTGAAGCAATAATGCAGCAACTGAGCTGTCGAGCCCGCCGCTCATTGCAATCAGGACTTTTTTATTTCCGCTGGTCATGATCAGGGTTTGAAAAAGTCTTCCGGACGGTCGAAATAATCTTCCGGTTGCTTGAATTTATCCTGATTTTGCCTGGCCCATTCAATTTTTTCCTGTGTTTCTTTTGATATCTCATCGAAATTATCAGGCATATCATAAGTAAATGTAACAGTGTCAACAATATTACCTTCAGCGAAAAAATACCATACTCCATGACGCATCCCTTCGAAATAGGGGCCTTTTTCAGTAAGCTGATTGGTAAGATCATATACCGAGCATTCCCCGTGTCGCTGATTGTTTTTATAACTGCCTATTTCGTAAGGTTTTCCGGTATCGAAATATTTAACATATGAGCCCTGAAGTAAACCATCAACAAAAGTACATTCCATCAGTATTACACCCGATGGGTAATATGTTGTTGATGTTCCATGTTTTACATTGGCTTTGTAATTAATTTCAGCAAATAAATCGCCGCTCTCGTAATACATTTTCCACAACCCGATACGTTCACGCGATTTGTTGTATTTTCCGGCGGCAGCAATGGTAGCATCAGGGTAATAAAGTTCGGCTTTTACAGCATCCGGATAGGTGTAGTCAAGGATAGATTTTATTTTTCCATTCGTATGGTAATAAATAAAAGTGCCTACAGGCTCATCGTTGATGAAAAAGCCTTTGTAACGAACCTGACCATCATCGTATTTTTTTACCCATTTCCCCTGCTTCTTCATGTTGATATCAATGTAGTTTATCAAGGTGTCGTTGTTGTACGTCCCCACCTGTGAATACGAAAGCATTGGCATAAACAGTGAAGCAATAATTACAAGTAAACTCTTTGTCATGGTTCTTATCATTTGAATTTTCGTTTAGCAAATTTAATGCCTCTATGCAAGTGTAAAAACAAAAACGCAGGAAAATAATATTTATTTTATAAACATTTGCCTGCTTAAATTTTGACAGGCCTATTAAGAGGCTCAGACATACATTGCAAAGAAATCTGTTATAATCCTTCCCAAGTTTAATAAATGACATACGTTTTATTTGCCACGACAACATAACCCCTGTTTAATTTTTATTGACATATTTGCATCAGGATAATTAATATAAGGTATGGCTTTAAGAACTGTAAGTCTGATGATTTGTATTTTTTCAGCATCAGTGCTGTTTTCACAGTCATTGGTGTTGGACACGATTGAAGTAAGTGACTCAACAATTGTATTGTATCGGGATTTTACATGGAAATATGTTTCCGCTATTGATAATAAAGAGGTACTTCTGCTTGAAACTAGTGATTCAATCAACTTACATGATGCCATATATGAGCCCGACAGCTCCGAAGTATTTGGCACATATTGGGATTCGGTTGAGCTTTTTGCATATGGCGGCATGAATTACTCTGTTTGCAACGATACTTTGGCTATACCTTTGTTACAGGACCCATTTACTATTCCTGTCGTGGGGCGTATCTACAGTGAATTCGGCTATCGCGGTAGTCGTTTTCATAACGGGGTTGATATTGATCTGAAAACCGGTGACCCGGTAAGAGCTTCATTCGGTGGAAAAGTTCGCAAGGCGTATTACAACCCCGGTGGCTACGGATATTTAATAGTAATAAGACACTACAACGGTCTTGAAACCTACTATGCCCATCTATCGAAACTTCTGGTTGCAGAAGGGCAATGGGTTAATTCGGGAGACACAATTGCATTGGGTGGAGCCACCGGAAGAGCATATTCACCTCACTTGCACTGGGAGATCCGGTATAAAGACAATTCGTTTAACCCACGTCTTATTGCCGATTTTGAGCATTCCGTGTCTGCATGCGATACACTTATTCTTAAGCCAACCGATTTTAAACATGTAAAGGATCTTTCTGAAGCAAAATATCATTACATTGTGCAGGGCGACACGCTTTGGGGGCTTTCAAGAAGGTACGGCGTTTCGGTGTCGCAGCTTTGCCGACTGAACAACATAAGCGAAACTACCACACTGCGACTGGGCACTTCACTCCGGGTGAGATAGCATTGTTTTTCGGTACTACTTATATTTTTATTCCTGTGTGAGAAATCTTGTAAATCGTAGTGTTTTTTTTCTTAATTTTATGCAAATGTTTTCCCATGAAAAAGAATAAGAAAAAAAGATACTCACTTTTCTTAGAAGCATTCCGCGTTAATCTCCTGGTAGCTTTTACAGCAATATTTATCTGGCAGATCATTCAAGCGTTCGATACCTTGAACCCCATTGACCAGATGTTTGAAGACTTCGATTATACCGATTTGTATTTTTCGACATTTATATCAAAAAAAATGCCTCCCGATACAAATGTAATTATTGTAAATATTGGTGGCAGGCAGTTCAATAGGGCAAATATTGCCAATCAGATTAATGTGCTTCAAAAGTATAATCCCCGCGTAATAGGGATTGATGCTGTTTTTGCTGAACGTAAGGGAATGGAGGATTTCATGCTGAAACAAGCATTGAATCAAAAAGACAATATTGTAATGGGTGTATTTGGCGATTATGACAAAGATTTGAATTTAGTGGGCTACACCCGGAGTAATCCATTTTTTGGAGAGTTTCCTTTCGGACATCTGGAATTTGCAGTTTATTCAAAAACAAGCCGCGATTTTGAAAAATTCATTACTGCTTACGACACGATTGTAAACAGTACATGCAAAGAGCTTCTTCTAAAATATTCCCAGATATATAGCGAAATTGAGTGGGTCCGGAATAGTGCGACCGACACTGCAACCGAATTAGCCCCCATTGACACAACCATTATTAAACAAAAAGAAATGATGCTCGATTCGTTGCGAACAGCATTCTTTACACAGTTTATCATCAGAAAACCGGTGAAAGGCTTTCAGGAAGTCAGAATCAATGCTTTTACCACCGAGATTATAAAAATGTATGACCAGAAAATCTACGAAAAATATCTGAAGCGTACTAATACAAAAGAGGTTATTAATTATCACGGTGGCGAAATGCCCTTTATTGTGCTGGAAGCAGAAGAAATTACAGACAGCAATACCAATATTGCTCACCTTGTAAAAGATAAAATTGTTCTGTTGGGTTATGTTAAAGAAGATATGTATGCCTATGGAGATACTCTCGACAGCCACTTTACGCCATTACGGCGTTCTCCTACCGGCCATGCCGATGCCAAGGGAATTGAAGTGCATGCCCATATTCTCAGCATGATTTTAAGCAATAATTATATTGATGCACTCCCCAAGTGGGGAAATTACCTGCTGGCATTTATTGTAACCCAGATATTTCTTATGCTTTTCTGTTATCTTTATGTTTACAAGAATAAATATTTTGACGTAACCACAAAGCCGGTGCAATTTATTGCTATATTGCTGATACTATGGCTCACGTTCTTTATTTTTGAGCAATACAAGTTTAAAATCGACATGGTAACAACAGTTATTTTTATGATTTTATCATTAGAGGTATTATATTTGTATGAGGAAACTTTGGAGCTATTACATATAAGAACTTATTTAACTCAATACATAAACTTTGAAAACGATGAAAACAAAATTCATGACTTCATTAGCAAAACTGGTCGCCGTTTCCGCGCTTTGTTTAAGCACAATAAACCTTTGGGGCCAAAACAGTGAATATAAGGTGTTCTATTTTTCGGGGAACCCCATTTATAAAGATAAGTCGAAATCTGAAAAGTTGGTGAGAGATCAGGTATTACCGCAGGGAAGCACCTTGAGTATTCCTCAGGGCTCTTACGTAGTACTTGTCAATAAATCGGAAGTCCCCATGGGTATGAATAAACCGGGTGATTATTCAGTTACCGATATTAAAACCTTGTACACCAACATGAAAGAAAGCAATCTGACTCAGGAATTCTTCGATTATCTGGCGCAAAGCATGGTGAGCAGTAACGATGAGCAGAGGCGTAGCGGTGGTGTATATCGTGCAGTTGGCGATTTAATGATTAATCCCTTCGATTCAGCTGTGGTAATGGCTAATGAGATCCCATTTGAGTGGAGCAACCCGAGTGGCAAGCAATATTACCTGAAAATTTTCGATATTGATACATGGGAAATGATTTGCGATATTCCTACAAGCGACAGTACTTTAAATCTTAATATTGTGGATAAAAAACTTACCGAAGGTAAAAAATACGCATGGGTGGTTTCGCAAACGCAGGGAATGCCTCAGAGCGGTACTGAGCTTCTGATATTTACTATCGCCGATAAGGATTTCAGAAGTTGCATGCACAAAAAACTGAAGGAAGCTGAAAAGAAAAGTGAGAATCAGGATATGCGTAAGATGATGAAGCTCAGAGTGCTGATTGATTCCGACATATATCCTATACCTCCGTATTCAGAATTATAAATGATGAAAACAAAAGCCGCAAAAATGCGGCTTTTATTATGCGTTTATGTAAACTAAGTGTTTTACTTTTTTTTAACAATTAAACGAAAGCAGCAAATGAAACCTGTAACCTTAATCATCATATTTTTCATGCTTTCGGGCAGTATTTTTGCTCAGAACACAGAATTTAAGGTGTATTTTTCTGCCGGGAATGTTTACCTTAAAAACAAAGGAACCTCATCATACATAACCAGCGATACTCCTCTTGCCGAAAACAGCGTAATCTGCATCCCGAGAGATGCATATGTTGTATTAATAAATAAGGCAGAAATGCCTATGGTTATCAGTGAAGAAGGGGAGTATAACATTCCAAAAATAACAAATCTATATTCTAAACTTAAAGAAAGCAACCTGACAGAAGAGTTTTTTAATTATATTGTGGATAATATGGTTGAAAGTCAACATGAAAGATATGTAGGGGCCGGGGTATATAAATGCATAAATCCAAAATCAAATACTGGTAAAAAAAATGAAAGAAAACATCGACGGAAGCCAAAAATAGAACAGCAAGATATTGAATACTATGTTAAAAAACCTGACCCAGGTGCTTTTATTATGGATACTATAATTAACTTTCAATGGGCGCAAAGTGATGGGAAATATCTAAAAATTGTTGATGCAAGCAACGATTCTTTAATTTTTGCGGCATTTGTGGGCGATGGCCGTTATGAAATATGCCTTCCAATTAGTATATGCAATATGGTTAGAGGTAAAAACTATCGTTGGTCGGTTGAAAGATCTGATGGAGCTGTATTCCAAAAAGAGTTACTTTACGATCTAAAACTTGCAGGAGATGAGGATGTTTTTGAATTTTCTTCTCGCTTAAATGAAATTGAAAACTCTACATCTAATGAAGAGATGATTAAACTGGCTAAAATTAGGCTATATATTGATTATAAGGTGTATCCTATGCCTAACTATGACGACTTGTAAATTTTTAATTTATATGATGCAAAATATATTATTATTAATAATTTATATGATTAATTAATTTTTACGAAGATGAAATCAATTAATGTCAGTTTTATTTTTCTTTTTTTGTACAGTTTTATATTTGCTCAGAACACAGAATTTAAGGTGTATTTTTCTGCCGGGAATGTTTACCTTAAAAACAAAGGAACCTCATCATACATAACCAGAGATACTCCTCTTGCCGAAAACAGCGTAATATGCATCCCGAGAGATGCATATGTTGTATTAATAAATAAGGCAGAAATGCCTATGGTTATCAGTGAAGAAGGGGAGTATAGCATGCGAAAAATAACAAATCTGTATTCAAAACTCAAGGAGAGTAACCTCACAGATGAATTCTTTGCATATATTGCCGGACAGATGTTTAAAAGTGAAGACAAAAAGTACGTGGGAGGGGGTGTATATAAGCTTGTAGAACCTGATATGGAAGGTTTTAGTAAGAAACCGGATCCAGGATCATGTATTATGGATACGGTAATTAATTTTGAATGGTTTTATTACGTAGGTGAAACCACGTATCTTAAAATTGTTGACGCAAAAAACGATTCGTTAGTTTGCGTTATCTCTACGAGTGAATATAGTGTAAGCCTGAATATTAGTACATGTAATATGATTCGTGGTAAAACCTACCTTTGGTCGGTGGAAGATACCCCGGGTTTGGTGAAGGAAAAAGAATCGCTTTCAGTGCTTAAACTTGCTGGTCCTGATGATATTTCTGATTTCAATGCACGTTTGCTCGAAATTGAAAATTCAGTATCAAACCCAAAAATGCGAAAACTTGCTAAAATCAGACTCTACGTTGATAACAACGTTTACCCGATGCCCGATTATGCCAATTTCTAATCAGATAACACAGAACCTGTTTTACCGATATAGCCTGAAACCCCTTCTTTGCGAAAAGCAGCCTTCCCATTGTTAAATTCACTTAATTCGTCGTAAATGCAGGCAGCAACTTCAACTCCATCAATATTGATTAACCCATATTTCCAGGCCTTTTTTACACGCGATAACCCGTCGATAAATTTACCTATTTCATCGTATTCAGGGTTTGCCAAAAGATGACCCTGATAGTTGATAAGCCCTTTTTTCCAATTTTTTGTAACAATGCAAACTCCATCAAAAAAATCACCTGCATCATCGAATTCTAATGGAACAACAAGCTCACCCAAGGTGTTGATAAAACCGGTTTTAAAGTTAAGCTTTACGCGCGCCATTCCATTCATAAAGTTGGATGCATCATCGTAGGAGCACAGCACGGTGTTTTGTCCCTGTTTATTGATGAATCCATATTTCCAATGCATTTTTACACGCGCATATCCTTCGGAGAAATCAGACACTTCGTCATAAATCGGTTCAATTACTATATTCCCTTCGCTATCGGTAAAACCGTATTTAAAATCTTTCATTATGGGTTTGAGCACACCGTAAGGTTGCTGTTTTACCATATCATGGTTGTACGGCGAATCCCCTGCTGACACCGTGCTGTCAATATTTTCGTTTGTTTTTATATCATTAAGCAAATCCAGTACATTGGGAATATCGTCTGAGATTTTATTTTCATTGAATTCCGGCTTTATCACGGGTGAAGTGGTATCTGCAGTGCTGTTTGGGGTGAAAAGAACACCATTGCTATCAATTTTATACCACACATTTCCTTTCATCACATCTGCCAGACCTTCCGAAAAACTCCCGGCATCATCAAATTGAACATCAATTACAAATTCAACTGTCTTATCTATAAAACCCCATTTGCCTTTCAAACAAACGGCTGCAAGCCCTTCGCTAAATGGTTTTGCGTTCTCGAATTCATCAACAATTACGTATTCATTTAAACTGTTGATATAACCCCATTTCGAATTACGACAGACAGCAGCCAGTCCTTCTGTAAAACTATAGGCACTATCGTATTGGTAATCAATAACAAGCCATCCTGAATTATCGACAAAACCATACTTGTTTCCTGATTTTGCTGCTTTGAGGTTTTCCCCGCAATAGTTTTTCGTTTGGTTGTTGAATGCTGCAAAAACCGACTGAAATGAATCCTTAATATCGGTTTTTTGTTGCTGATTTACCTTTTTTACCATTCTTACAATTACGATAACTATGATTACTGGTACTGCAAAGAAAAAAAGAGGGAAGAGCGCTCCGAACAATGCACCGGTAAAATCAAGCAGTATTGTATTATTTAGCATTTGATTTGAGATTTTTTTTACCGAATAAATGCAAATCAATAACAAAGATATAGTTATTTCTGGCAGAAAAGAAACAATGTTGTGTAATAGAAAAAATGAAATTAAAACAACGAATTAATATTATAATAAGTTATAATTTTGTGTTGATTCTAATTATTTATAACCCTATTGACCCACTTGTATGAAATCCGGATTTTTCAATTCGAACAGTTACTTTATAAACGAAAAAGTTAATTTTCTGAAGTTCGAAAATGAATACAAAATTTTCAGCGAAGAAGGTAAGGAAGTCGGTGCTGTAAAGCAAAAATTAACAGGCAGTGAGAAAATGCAACGTGTTATTTTCGATAAGGCAAACCTGCCTTTCAGACTCGATATTGTTGATAATGAAGGTGCTATTCAGGCAAGTCTGGTTCGTGGCTGGTCGTTTCTGTTGTCAAAGATTACTGTTCTCGATGGAAATGGAATTAAAATTGGCAGTATAAAACAGAGCTTTTCGCTACTGAAACCGCATTTGGTTATTTTTGATGAAAGCAATTGCGAGGTTGCTGAAATTGAAGGCGACTGGATTGGTTGGTCTTTCGAAATTACCGATCCCGATGGAGCTGTGTTGGGGGCAATCAACAAACAGTGGTCGGGGCTTGCCAAGGAGTTGTTCACAACAGCCGACAATTACAATGTAACCATTACTCAGCAAGTGAATTCAGCAAATCGGAGGGCTCTTATTGTAACCAGTGCGATTACAATCGACATGATTCTAAAAGAAAATCAATAATAAAAGCTGTTCTTGTAACAGCTTTTGAAAGAGGTTTGAGCAATTTTATTTTTCTATCCTGATTCGGGCATCCACCGCTTTAACATATTTGTTATTGCCCAGCAACGGGTTTATATCCATTTCAAATATTTCTGGGGCAGCAAGTACCAGAGCCGAAACGCGGGAAACCTGTTCGGCTAAAATAGCTTCGTTCACAGGCTCCTGTCCACGGGCGCCTTTTATTATTCCATACGATTTCAGAGACCGGATCATTTGATGTGCTTTCTCAATGGAAACAGGAGCAAGGTTTGTGGCAACATCTTTTAGAATTTCAATAAATATCCCACCCAGACCACAGAGCACCATGTGACCAAATTTTTCTTCCCTTTTTGCACCAATAAATACTTCAGCCCCAAAAAGCATTAAATTCATCTGCACTGCATAGGTGTCTTTAATTTTCATGAGTCTTCTGAATTCATTGCGTACTGTGGCTTCATCCGAAACATTCAGAACAACGCCACCAACATCTGATTTGTGCACAGGACCAACTACTTTCATAACCTGTGGAAAACCGGTTTCTGCAGCAAATGCTACAGCTTCCTCTTCAGTGTAAATAACTCGCGCATTGGAGCGGTCGATACCAGCGGCATCAAGTAATTTGTTTGTTTCATCTGGCGTCAGATATCCGTCAGATGCGTTCTCAATAACTTTTCTGATTGCAGCGACATCAATTTCAGGTAAAGCCTGAATGGCAGGTTCAGGGTCAGGTGTGTTCAGCATTTTCGACAAAGCAATCCCAAAATTAACCTCATCCGGAAAGAAAACATTGCCTTTTGCAATAAAATGTGCGATTTCGTCTTTAACATTAATGATAGATGGCAATACAGGAAAGATGGGTTTTTTGCATGATTTCATTTTCTCATAAAGAACATCATACACTTCATATACTTTAAAAAGCCCGGGGCTTCCAAAAATAACTGCCATTGCATCGATGTTGCTGAAATCATTTTCGCAGGCATCAATAATGTTTCCAAGTTGTTCGGCAGTACCTGTAGCCAAAAAATCGATAGGATTGTTTACCGATGAACCCGGGAAAAGCTTTGAGAGTAGATTCTTGGCGGCTTCGCCTTCGATGTGAGGGACTTCTAATCCTCCGTTGCTGAGGGCATCTGTTAGCATAACTGCTGGTCCGCCTGCATGGGTTATTATTGCAATGCGTTTCCCTTTGGGTTTAGGAAGAGTAAACAAGCCTGCAACATTAGCCAGCTCTTCTCTGCCATTGCAGCGCACAATGCCTGCTTTTTTTAGCAGCGATTCCACGGCAAGGTCACTGCTTGCCAAAGCTCCCGTATGCGATGATGCTGCACGGCTACCGGCTTCAGAACCTCCTGATTTTACAGCAGCAATTCTGCAGCCTTTCCGAATAAGCGATGAGGCATGTTTTAACAGTTTCTCAGGTTTTCCAACATTTTCGATATATAGTAATTTGATTTTACTGCTTAATATCGGGTCGAAGGTTTCATCCATGTATTCAAGAATTTCTTCAACACCGGTCTGGGCACTATTGCCTACTGAGTATACACTGCTGAATCTGAGCCCCCTTGAAATGGCTGTTTCAAGAATAAATACTGCTGTGGCTCCTGACCCGGAGATAAAATCAACACCCTGATTGTTGTAAGCTGGCACCGGCAGTGTGAAAGCACCGCTATAGTTAGTATTGAAGACCCCTATGCAGTTGGGTCCTATTAACGTACCCCCAACGGCATTGATAGCATTTACAATTTTTCTTTCGATTTCTGCGCCTGCTTTGCTTTCCTCACTAAATCCTGCCGACAAAATAATAAAAGCACGTGTGCCTTTCTTATTTATTAAGGTTTCAACGGTTTGCAGACAGTACCCAGCTGCAATAGCGAGAATTGCCATATCGGTCTGAGGTAAATCGTCAACACCCGGATAAGCCTTAATGCCCTGAACAATATCAGACTTTGGGTTAACTACATACAGCTTCCCTTTAAAAGTGCCATCCTTTAGGTTTTCGAGGAGTTTACCACCGGGTTTGCTTGTGTCGTCGCTGCCACCCACTACAACAATGCTTTCTGGTTTTATTAGTTTTTCGTTTATCATGATATAAGATTTTCTAGCTAACAAACTTAAAAAAACATTTGGTAACAAAAAACCTTATGTTTCGTTAATTCCATAAAAAGTGAGTAAAATATTTTTAATTTTGTCATACTCTTAATTATTAAAACATGAAACAAAACCTTGTTGTTAAAATCAGCCTTATTGCGAATCTGGTTCTTCTTATTGGACTTGCAGTGTTGTATGTGCTGTTTTTTACTGAAAACAGTGAGCCTAAAAATTCAAAAAACAAAACCAAGCCTAAAACTGCTAAAAACGATACTGCACAGGCCCCTGATTTACCGATAGCTTATGTAAACCTCGATACTTTGCTGCTTGAATATCAGATGTCGATTGATTTGAACGAAGATTTGCTTACTGAACATGCCAAGTCGAAGGCCAATCTGGAACGCCAGGTGAAGCAATTTGAAAATGAATATAATGCATTCATGGAAAAAGCACGGCTGGGGAGCTTTATTAGTCAGGAAAGTATGGATGCGCAACAAGCAGCTCTTGTTAAAAAGCAGGAAAGCCTGCAGGCTCTTGATGAACAGCTTACTCAGGAATTGCTTGATAGACAGAAAGATATGAATAAGCAATTGTACGATACGGTAATGAATTATATTAAAGAATTTAACGAAGGGCAGTATTGTATTATTTTGGGAAATGCCTCAGGAAGCAATGTACTTTATGCTCAGGAAGGCATGGATATTACCCGTGAAATAATTGATAACCTGAACGATAGATATTCAAAATCGAAAAAATAATGTAGTAACCCTATGGGATTTGCCAATCATTATTTTGAAAGATTTGGTGTGTCCGGAACTTTATTATCTGCTCCTGTTGCGATAACGCCAGATATCATTGTTGTTATACCGGTATGTGATGAGCTGGGTTTGCCCGATTGCCTGGATTCGCTTGCTTCCTGCACCGGGCATAGCTCAAAGATTCTTGTGATTTTTGTCGTTAATCATGGAATACATGCTTCAGATGCAGTAAAAAATCAAAATGCCGAAACATACCGCTATATTGAAGAATGTAAAAACTCAATGTGCCGTGAAGACTTTGCCATTCATGAATTAATGCTTGGTAATGTAGCTCAAAAAACAGCAGGAGTAGGGTTCGCGCGTAAAACAGGGATGGACGAAGCAATTCGTGTTTTTAACATGTTGAATAAATCAGATGGTATTATTGCTTCTCTTGACGCAGACTGTAAAATTGAAACGAATTATTTCTCTGCATTAGAAGAGTTTTTCAAGAAAAATTCAAACTCTGGCGCTGCAGTGATACGATTTGCGCATCCATTATCGGGTAATGAGTACCCCCCAGAAATATATGATTCCGTCTGTCTCTACGAATTGTATCTGAGGTATTTTAAACATGCCCTCAGCTATTGTGGTTATCCGTTCCCTATTTACACCATCGGCTCCTGCTTCGCAGTAGATGCAAAAGCATACATTCGGTCTGGTGGAATGAACAAACGTCAGGGGGGCGAAGATTTTTATTTTTTACATAAGCTTACTGCTTTTGCGAATGTGGGATATATATCGGGCACCTGCGTGCAGCCCTCGCCTCGAATATCGATGCGTGTACCTTTTGGTACGGGGCCAGCAATTCAAAAAATTCTAAATACCGGGGAATGGAAAGTGTATAACTTTGCATTATTCCATCAACTGAAACAATTTTTTGCAATTTTTAAATTGTTTTATTATATGGACGAAAATGCTGTTTACGAAAAAGTGGACAGTATTAACCAACAACTCGGAAATTTCTGTCGAAGTGTTGATCTGGCGGCGAAGATACAATCAATTAAATTGAACACAGCTTCTTCGGTTTCGTTCGAAAAGAAAATGTTTCAGTTATGGAATGTTTTCACTATTATTAAGTACCTGAATTCTCAAAGCCAAGGGCAATTCCCTTTACAAAAAACAGAAAATGCTGCATATGAACTTTTGACTGCATTGAATTGTAGTGTTAAAACCAATCATCCTAAGAATTTACTGGAGATTTTTAGGGCTATTGACGAATCTGTTTGAACAAAAAGTATAAGAATCTGTTTAAAATTATTAATATTGATGCATACTTATTGAGTCTATGAAAAAACTTATAGTTGTTGTTTTATTCATTCTTCAAATCACTGCGGTTTGGTCGCAAAAAGGAGCTATTTCCGGAAGAATTTTCGATGAATCGAATAATACTGCGCTCCCTTTCAGCAATATATACATTTCGGGGAGTCAGATTGGTGCAACCTCCGATTTCAACGGGAATTTTCTTATTACCGCACTGGAGCCGGGTATTTATCAGCTTACCGCGCAATCACTGGGCTATGCGACGGTGTTTACCGAAGAAATCAGAGTTATGGCAGGAAAAACTGCCAATATCAATATTGGCATGCGTGCAGAAGCGCTTCAACTCAAAGAAGTTGAAGTAAAGGCAAACGTATTTCGAAAGGTTGAAGAGTCCCCTGTTTCGCTGCGTACTATCGGGGTTTCCGAAATTGAAAATAATCCGGGGGCCAACCGTGATATTTCGAAAGTAATTCAAACTCTTCCAGGAGTAGCGGCTTTCCCCGGACAAAACCGCAACGACATTGTAGTGAGGGGGGGGGCTTCGAACGAAAGCCGGTTTTATCTAGATGATGTCGAAATTCCAAACATCAATCACTTTGCCACGCAGGGTGCATCAGGGGGTACTAACGGAATTATTAATGCCGATTTTATAAGAGGTGTCGATTTCTATTCCGGAGCCTTTCCTGCAAATCGGGGCAATGCATTAAGCGGAGTTTTCAGTTTTAAACAAATTGATGGTAACAAAGAAGCTTTGCGCTTCAGGGGAAGCCTCGGTGCTTCTGAAGTTGCTCTCAGCCTTGATGGTCCTTTGGGTGAAAATACAACCTATCTGATTTCGGCGCGAAGGTCGTATCTGAATTTTTTATTCAAACTTATTGGTTTACCATTCTTGCCTACTTTCAACGATATGCAATTCAAAGTGAAAACCCGTATCGACGATAAGAATGAGATTAGTTTTATTGGACTCGCATCGTATGATGTGAATGTGCTCGACAAAAACATTGATGACCCTACGGAATACCAGCGTTATCTGCTTGGTAACATTTCGGAAAGCAACCAGTGGACGTATGCATTGGGTGCTGTTTATAAACATTACCGCGAAAATGGATTTCAAACTATCGTACTTAGCCGCAATATGCTGTATAATCGCTATTATAAATATCTGAATAACATTGTTGATGATGCAGGGCTGATATCTGACTACAACTCTTTTGAAGCGGAAAATAAATTTCGTTTCGATAATTTTAGTCAAACGAATAATGGGTTCCGCTTTAATTATGGCGTAAATGCCGAATATGTTAAGTACAATAATAATACATTCCGCAAATACTACCGGTTCGATATGCTCGACACTTTGCTTTACGCCAGCAATCTTGGGTTTTTTAAATATGGTATTTCGGGTCAGGTGAGTAAATCGCTTTTTGGTAACCGACTGACTTTAAGTTTGGGTGTGAGGGCTGATGCCAACACCTATTCAAAAGAAATGAGCAATCCTCTGCCTCAGTTGTCGCCAAGGTTTTCGGTGAATTTTCTGTTGACCGACAAGTTGAGCCTGAATGCAAACGTCGGCAGATATTACCAGCTTCCTCCTTACACCAGCATGGGATATCGCGATGCTTCAGGAGAACTGATTAACAAAAACAACAACCTGAAATACATACGTGCCGATCATATTATTGGTGGAATCGAATACCGACCGACGCAAACCAGCATTGTTTCGGTAGAAGGGTTTTATAAGGCTTATGCCAATTACCCCATGTCGCTCACCGATTCTATGGCACTGGCTTTTATGCCGGTAGATTTCGGTATTGTTGGCGATGGACCTGTCAGCTCTGTTGCCGAAGGTCGTGCTTATGGTTTTGAGGTACTCACACAAAACAGATTTGGAAATAATATCACTCTTGTTGCTTCGTATACGTTTTCTGTAAGCGAATTTAAGGATAAAAGCGGAAGCATGATCCCTTCGTCATGGGACAACCGCCATGTTTTCAGTTTGATTATTACAAAGCAGTTCAAGAAAAACTGGAGTGCCGGTTTAAAGTGGCGCTTTGCAGGTGGATTGCCCTATACTCCATACGATTTGGAGACATCCGCAATACGCTCTGCATGGGATATTGCCGGAAGGCCATATTTCGATTATGCCAGACTCAATGGCGAAAGGTTTGGAGCATTTCATCAGTTGGATATTCGTATTGATAAAGGCTGGAATTTTAAACGAAGCTCACTTAAACTATATATCGACATTCAGAACCTCTATAACTTCAAATCGGAAACCCAGGATATTTTTGTGAATACCGATATAAATGGAAACCCAGTGATCAATCCGCTCGACAATTCAAAATATGTATTGCGTGCACTCGACAAGGAGGGTAGCGGCACGGTGGTGCCTACGATTGGTATAATTATTGATTTTTAAAACCTATGACTATGAAACATATAATTATTGCAGCAGTGGTTGCAATATTCGCAACATTCGCTCAGGCTCAGGATACGCCAAAGAAATTGTGCAAAAAAAAGCAGCATGAACCTGAAAATATTGTACTGAATAGTCAGGGAGCTGGCAATAACTTTATATTTACTTTTACTCCGGGGAAATACCATAATTACCCTACTTTGGCAATATGGATTGAAGACACAGAAGGTAACTATATTCAGGATTTATTTGTTACCCAATCGTTTGCTAAAGGCATATTTCGTTATGGTGCCCAGCAAAACGGAAAATGGACAGAGGGTCCACGAAGGTATCAGGCTACCCTGCCATATTATCTGCATAAAAGGGCAACAGCACTCCATCTCACCGATATTGTCCCCGACAGTAAGCAGCCTGTACCCGATGCATACACCGGTGCAACTCCCGGCGCAGACTTCAGTCTTAAGGTTAATTCCAACGAGATTATGAAAGAAAAATACCGCATACTCATTGAGATTAATCAGGCCTGGGACGTGAATGAATACTGGTATAACAACCGTTTTGAAAACGACAATGATTATAAAGCCAGTTGCCAACCATCATTAGTGTATGCTGTTACTATTGATCCGTCTGATTTAATGGATGAATACGTTTTTAATCCAATCGGGCATGGTCATTATTCGGGTAAAGACGGAAGGCTTTATACCGACCTGAGCACATTAACAACAGCACTGAAAATATTTACTAAAATAAGTGTTGTTGTTGCGCCCTGACGCAACACCTTTTGTACTATTCTGTACTTGATTTACTGCAATATCGCATGTATATTTATCGTTATTTATTCAAATAATATTGAGTAATTTTTAATGATAAGCCTATGAAAAATATTCATTTGCTATTGCTTATTTCTGCGTTGATTACTTCGAGTTGCGTTTACTCTGCTGAGCTGAAGAAAAAACCTGCCGGCGACACGGTAACTTGTCGCGAAATCGAAAAGTCGGTAGTTCTTATATCAGGAAACCTGTACGCAGGTAAATTTGAAGTATCGAATAAATTGTATAGGATATTTCTTACAAATCTTATGAAAATAGGTGCTGATGAAAAATATTCGATTGCTCAGATCGACTCTCTTAATTGGCGCGAAACCCGTTGCGGCTTTGCTGAATTATTTCTTGAACCTTATGTAGAACTTTATTTCAGACACCCAGCTTACTCAGAGCATCCGGTAGTAAATGTTAGTTTTCAAGGCGCCCAATTGTTCTGTGAATGGCTTACCGGTTATTACAATTCCATGCCCGGGCGAAAATATAAAAAAGTGAGGTTCCGCCTCCCCACTGATACGGAATGGGAGCATGCAGCAAAAGGCGGTTTGGAATACGTATTATATCCTTGGGGGAACCGACTTATTTATAATAACCAGTATGCCTGCAATTATTACCATGTGGGTGATGAAAATATAATACGAAATATTTCAACCGGCACTCTAATAGTAAATGAGCGCAAAGCCGATGCAAGTCCTGGAAAACTTAACGATTTCAATAGCCTTACAGTACCTGTTACCTATTACCAGCCTAATGAGTTTGGGTTGTATAATGTGTGCGGTAATGTTGCCGAAATGGTTATTGATAAACCCGTAGCAAGAGGTGGAGGCTGGTTAAGCCCGGGTGGTGATGTTACCATATTTTCCTCGGCAGTATGCACCCAATCTGCTATTGATACAGGTTTTCGATATTTTATGGAAGTGGTTGAATATTAATATGTTGGGATAAATTTACCTCGCTTTGATTTCGGCGGGCTTGTTTGCAGAATAAAAATACTTGGTATTATCGTATCAAAATGATATCAAAGACGCTTTGGGCCTCTTTGATTTTATTTGAATTGATTATTTTTGAAAAAAATAACTCCGCAATTATGAAACGTACATTCATCTTTTTAAACTTATTGATTGTTTTAACGCTGGGTGTCAATGCTCAAAAGATAAACTTTTATGTTACTGGTGGATATACATTTACAAGAGCCCCTTTGAAAGATGTCCATGAATTTATCGGGCTATATAACGAAAATCCGAATAAAATTCATGGATATGTTTTTACTCACGGCTTTGGAAGTTTAAAATGCCTGAACGGTATATATTTGGGCGGAGGCATGAATTTTAAAGGCATTTTCCTGGCAGAACTGAATTACACGCAAAAGTATCGTCACACTTTTGCCTATTACGACCCGGCAAACAATCCTGATTATCTGAGAGTTGAGCTGGGCTACAGCATTTCAACCGTTGAAGCAGCCTTTTTAGTTCCTTACAGTTTCGGAAAACTCACTGTTGCGCCCGGAATAGGAATGGGATTCTTATCTCGTAAAATGTATTACTGGGATGACGACTCATTAATGATAGCACCAAAACGGAGAGATATGAGCGTAGAATCGCG
>JAGOLH010000056.1 GCA_017994175.1 Bacteroidales bacterium
CGAAACGAAAACCACCACGGAGACCTATCCAAATGGTAATTTGAAAATGATGGAAAAAGAGAAATACAGAAAAGAGGCATATTTTAGTATCAAAAAAGAATATTATGAAAACGAAGTTTTAAAATCATCTGAAAGGATTTCCCCGTTTGGGTATCGTTTCAACGAGTACAACAATTCGGGTAACATGCTAAGAGCCTATTCCGGACGAGATGTTTGCAGTATAATTATTTTTCGGTGTTTTAACCCGCATGCTTATACTGATGGAGGGTCATATCGTTATAAAAGGCAAATCAATTCGGGTGATGGCAATCGATACCTCGAAATAAAGGGTAAATATCTGAATGCCTGGAGCGATTCAAAACATTTAGAATTCAGGTTGAGTCAATTTGATACGATAAATAGTTGTAGGGTAATTACTATGACCCTAAAGAAGTCAACAACCGGGGGCATTAAAATTATCAAACGACAAAAGGGTAGCAAAGAGACTCTATATTTTAATAACGAGAAATATTTCCGGCAATTTGTAGATAGCTTGTACCCAACTGCCTTAGGTTTTCAACACTGAATTTCCTTTTTATACTGGTATTACGATAAATCCTAGATTTTTATTCCATAACCAATGCATCTGCCACTATTTCGGCAAGTGTTTTAATTTGCACTCCCATTTTAAATGCACTGTTGAGCTGGATCAACTGATCAACACAGTTATGACAAGGTGTAACCAAAATAGTTGCTCCGGTTGCTTTTACCTGATTGGCTTTTATTTCACCAATTTTCATTCGGCGTTCATTGTATTCGCTCATAGCCAGTTGCCCACCACCTCCACCACAACAATAATTATCCACGCCAAAAGGAGTGGTTTCAACAAAATTTGTAACGCAATGCCTGAGAATTTCGCGTTGCTGCATAATTATCCCGCCGTTTCTTACCAGGTTGCAGGGGTCGTGCATAGTAACCATTGCTGTTTGTTTCGACTTGTCGAGCTTGATTCTCCCTTGTTTGAAATATTCATAAATCAGCTCCACAGAAGTAATCACGTCAAAATCGAAATTTTCGTGAAGATAGTTTGGAGCTTCCCAGCGAAAGGCTCTTGAACCGTGTCCGCACTCACCTAAAATACATCGTTTTGCATTCAGGTTTTTCATTTCTCCTTCCAAGCGCCTGGCAATAATCTGAGCTTCTTCGGGGTCACCTGAAAAAAATGCATAATTCGTAACATCATACATTGCAGTGCTTAATGTCCAACTTTCGCCGGCAGCATGGAATATTTTAGCCATTGCCGAAATTGAAAGCGGAAAGAACTTGGGTTCCCGCGGGTTCAGGGTATACAATATATTTTTATCGGGTTGATTCAATGGAATGCAAGCCTCACTGCAGCCATCTTCGCTACGAAGTTCCTCTTCCATCCACTCGATTGTATCAACAAATTCATCGGTTGGGATGGCCATATTATTGCCGGATGTAACCGCAGCATTTACAGTTGATTGCAACGATGCAGGAACCATTTTCATACTGGCAAGCATATTCCGCCCTGTGCGAACCACGTAGGCAATATCAACACCGATAGAACAGTGAATTGTACAACGTCCACACATAGTACACGACCCGTACAACAAATCAATCATTTCATTAATTGTGGGTTCATCCAGGTCTCTTGCGCCGACAAGTTTCGGGAAAACCTTGCCGGTGAAAGTGCAATAGCGCCGGTAAATCGATGAAACTATATCAACCTTTTTGCCAGGCATAAACTTTGGCTCCTTCATGGCGATATAGTAGATACAGCTTTCTGCACATAACCCGCAGTGAACACATGAATTCAGGTGTGTAAGCAACTTACTGTCGCACTGGCTGGTGAAAATTTCCAGTGCTTTTGAATATTTGTTTTCAGATTCGGGCATCGGTTACTTATTTTTTTGAGGCCATACACCCCTTCTTCCGTAAAAAAATCCTAAATGATAGCGCGCTGCAAAAAAGTAAACAGCATGCCGCAATTTCCCAAGTGGAAAATACAACAACAGCAGGCAAACAACTATATAATAAACAACGTCGAATTTTTCGAACACCAATGCTATGGCTGTGGTAAACTGAAAGATATCGACAACAATGTTGGAGATATAATCATCGGGATTCGAAAGCAATCGCATCCTCTGCAGGGTGATTCGTTTTATAAGGATGATAACCCCAGAAACAAATCCTGCGGTCATTGCTGCAGAAATAACAGCCGCAATGGTAAAAGGAAGGTACAATCCGGTAATTTTAACGAAAAACACGACTATTCCCAGAAACGTTGCCAGATGAAAAATAATCCCCATCGTATAGGTAGGAAGATGCAAATAAGCAGTTTCTTTATGTGTCGGACTCATTGCTCCAGTAAAGGAGTAGATAATTCCATCTTTTTCGTTTCCGATGCTTTTCGAAAGGTCGGAGGGTTTCCCAAGCCGGATGAGTTTTATAAAATGAAACACAATAAAACTCAGGCAGACCCCAAGCGATACAAGCGATGCAATCTGAACTGCAAATAATGTCATAGTGGTTTGATTAAACACATCCATCTGGCTTCGGAAGCCCTGCAATGCGACAAGCCCCACGTGCCGGCCCGAGAGGGAAAAGTTCGTAAATATCCTTGAGTTTCAGTCCGGTCTCTTTGCAGATTACACGCACCATGGGAGCCATTCCCTTTTCTTCAAAATTCTGCCGGATAACGCGAACTACTGCCCAGTGGTTATCGTTCATAGATTCAATGCCATCGCTTTTTGCAAAAAGCCTAGCAACATCATCGTTCCAAATTTCAGGATTTTGCAAGAATCCGTCACCATCAACCTCAAAAATTCTCCCATCAATTTCCAGTTGCGCCATAGTTATTTGAATTAATTATTATCAATGCTATTATCGTATATGTCAATTATTTCGCTAACACTTTCAACGGTGTCGGGAAGAACAAAATCCGGACAGAAGTGGATTTCGTTTTTTGTAATAAGTCTTTTACAATTGCTCCAGTTCCCCGAAGAATTTTTGCAATAATTGCTGATGTAATTCTGCTGAATAATTTTGTCATCCAAAATTGAGTTTCCGGATATTAACTTGCAGGTTTCAAAATTTGGACAATGAATTTCCACTTCAATTTATTTTGATAATAAAACAGCTCACTTCACTAAGATTTAAGGGCTTCGGCACCGCTTGTTATTTCAAGGATTTCGTTGGTAATGGCAGCCTGACGGGCTTTGTTGTATTGCAGTGTAAGCTCTTTAATAATCTCTGATGCATTATCGGTAGCTTGATGCATTGCTGTCATCCGGGCACCTTGCTCCGAAGCGAAAGAATTCTGCAGTGCTTTAAAGAAATGCACACGAAGTGTTTTAGGGATAAGCTCTGACATAATTTCCTTCAGACTTGGTTCAAACAGATAATCGATGGGTTTTTGCTTCCCCGAGGGGAGAGACACAGGTAAAAATCTCTCAATTGTCTGTATCTGAACACCTGCATTTTTAAAATTATTAAAAGCGATATCGATTTTTCCGTAAATACCATCTGAATACAGTTGCATCAAATGTTCCGCGATTTTGTTGGAATTTGCAAAGCTGATTTTTTCGTAGATTGTGTTGTCGACAAAGTCAATTTTAAAGCCCCTGCGCTTAATAAGTTCTCCCCCTTTTTTTCCGATACAGTAAAAACACAAATCATTGTTTTTAATAGCTTCCTGATAATTATGGTATGCCCATTCTACCGCTTTTTTAAAAATATTGTTGTTAAAGCCTCCGCACAATCCCCTATTGGAGGTAAATAAAACAATCAACACTTTTGCTGATTTCGATGGCAGCAAGTATGGGCTCGTAATTTTTTCGTTATCTGTGTTGGAAAGCGAACAGGCAATACCCTGCATTTTCTCAGCATAAGGTCTGAAAGCAACAATTCGGTCCTGAGCTCCTTTAAGTTTGGCTGCAGCCACCATTTTCATGGCAGAAGTAATCTGTCGTGTCGATTTAACCGAAGATATTCTTGATCGCAGCTCCTTAAGTCCTGACATAAAGCATACTAGTTTTTATAAGTATCAGCAATTTCACCTGCAGCCGACCTTAGAACAGAGGCTATTTCATCGTTAAAAACACCCTTTTTCAATTGGTCCAGCACATCCTGGTGTTTCAGATGCAGATACGATAAGTACTTGTTTTCGAATTCACTGACTTTTGCCAGCGGAACAGCTTTAAGCAATGCATTGGTGCCGCAAAAAAGAATGGCAACCTGATCTTCCACTTTACAGGGATGATATTGGGGTTGCTTAAGTATCTGAACATTCTTTTTCCCTTTGTCAAGAATTGCCAGTGTTGAGGCATCAAGGTCGGAGCCGAATTTAGCAAAAGCTTCCAGTTCGCGGAATTGCGATTGGTCTATTTTTAGTGTGCCGGCAACTTTTTTCATTGATTTAATTTGCGCATTACCTCCAACGCGGGAAACCGAAATACCCACATTTATTGCGGGACGGATTCCGGAATTGAATAAACCGGTTTCCAGAAATATTTGACCATCGGTAATCGAAATTACATTGGTAGGAATATAGGCAGAAACGTCGCCTGCCTGTGTTTCGATGATTGGTAGTGCCGTAAGCGATCCCCCTCCTTTTACTTTTCCTTGAAGGCAAGCGGGTAAGTCGTTCATTTGCTGGGCAATTTCATCAGCTTCAATAATTTTTGCAGCTCTTTCGAGTAGGCGTGAGTGCAGATAAAAAATATCACCGGGATAAGCTTCACGACCAGGAGGCCTGCGAAGCAGCAACGATACTTCACGGTACGAAACAGCCTGTTTCGACAGGTCATCGTAAATGATTAGTGCAGGACGCCCGGTATCACGAAAGTATTCCCCTATTGCAGCACCTGCAAAAGGTGCATAAAACTGCATTGCTGCAGGATCGGAAGCTGTGGCACAAACAATGGTAGTGTAGGGCATTGCTCCTGCATCTTCGAGGGTTTTAGCAATTTTAGCAACGGTAGATCCTTTTTGTCCAATTGCGACATAAATACAGTATACCGGTTCGCCTTTCTCGTAGAATTCTTTTTGATTGATAATGGTATCGACCGCAATAGCGGTTTTCCCAGTTTGCCTGTCGCCAATAATGAGCTCGCGTTGACCCCTTCCTATCGGAGTCATGGCATCGATTGCTTTAATACCGGTCTGCAAAGGCTCGTTAACAGGTTGCCGGAAAATAACTCCGGGTGCTTTTCGTTCCAGGGGCATTTCGAAGAGCTCACCACTAATCGGACCTTTCCCATCAAGCGGTTGCCCCAGGGTATTCACCACACGCCCCAACATTGATTCTCCAACCTTGATAGAAGCAATTCTGCGAAGTCGTTTCACAATATCGCCTTCCTTTATTTCTTCGCTATGGCCCAGCAAAACAGCCCCAACATTATCTTCTTCAAGGTTTAGAATAATGCCCTGAACACCATTGCTGAATTCGATCAATTCGTTTGCCTGAACCTTGGTTAAACCATAAATTCTTGCAATACCATCGCCTACTTGCAACACTGTGCCTACTTCTTCAAGGCCAGCTTTACTTTCGATGCCCTGCAGTTGCTCACGCAAAATTTCAGTTACCTCTGATGGTTTTATATCAGCCATTTTTTTAAATTAATTATAGTTTACTTTTATACGTTTCTGATGTCAGTTCGCGCTTGATTTTTTTCAACTCGGAACTTACACTTTTATCGAGTTGCATAGTATCGATACGAATTATAAAACCCCCGATCAGATTTGGATCGGAATGCTGCGCAATTTCGATAGTGCAGTTGAAATATTCAGATAAAATAGTTCTGATATTTTCGAGGTTTTTTTTGTCGATAGGAAATACGCTGGTAACATGAGCAGATTTTATTCCCATTTCAGCTTTATAGAACGAAATAAAATTCCTGAAGATCTGAACAAATTGGTTTTCACGGCCGTTATTGATGACCATCACCATAAAACTTTGAACCATTGCATTTGTGTTCCGCCCCAGTTCTTTCACTATTTTAATTTTAACCGATGGTTTTACCACAGGGTTTGAAAAAACCTCGGCAAGATCGGTGCTTGTGCTGAACAGATTGAACAAAGATGTAATGTCATTGTAAACCGGTGCCAACAGGTTTTGTTCTTTGGCAGACAGCAGCAAGGCTTTTGCGTAACGGACCGATATTTTACTCTGATTCATGTTAGTTCAGATTCACTTCTTTAAGTATATCTTCAATAAGTTGTTCCTGCCGTTCTTTTTCTTCAAGATTCTTTCTAAGGAGCTTCTCTGCTATTTGGATGGAGATTTCGGCAACCTGATTTTTAATCTGACTTAATGCAGCTGTTTTCTCACTGGTAATTTCCAACCGTGCCTGTTCCTTCATTTTATCGATATCTGTTTTAGCACTGGTTTTAGCGTCAGCGATAATTTTTTCGCCAAATATTCTGGCTTCTTTCAGTATTTCTTCACGTTGTGCTTTAGCCTGAAGCAGAATTTTTTCGTTTTCCGATTTCAGGCTGGCCATTTCTTCTCTAGCTTTTTCGGCTGACATTAGCGCATCTTCAATCGACTGATTTCGCTTGTTTATTGAAGTAAGGATCGGCTTCCAAGCAAATTTTGCCAGAATAAGAACAAGCAAAATGAAGGAAATGCTCATCCAGAACAACAATCCGATTCCGGGGGTAATTAAATCCATAAGTTCTTATTTTAATGGTACATTAAAAAATGTAAAGTAACCCTGGTGCCAACCGCCTACAGGGTTACTAAGTTTGTTACCCTTGCATAAGTGCAACAACAACTGCAAAAAGGGCAACCCCTTCGATGAGTGCTGCTGCAATAATCATTGCAAGCTGAATTTTACTTGTGGCTTCTGGTTGGCGTGCAATAGCATCCATTGCTGATCCGCCAATTCTTCCAATGCCCAGTCCGGCTCCAATTACTACCAGACCTGCTCCGATTGCTGCGATTCCGTTAATCATAATTATAATATAAAATTAAACATAAAATTCAATATAACTTTAATGATGCTCTTCCTGTACAGCCATTCCAATAAATAATGCCGACAGGATAGTAAATATATATGCCTGTAAGAAAGCCACCAGCAACTCCAACACATCCATAAACACTGCGAAAATTACTGCTACAGGTGAAATCCACAAGGTTTTGAAAATAAATATCAATGAAACAAGACTTAATACGACAATATGACCAGCGGTAATGTTTGCAAACAAACGAATCATAAGTGCAAAAGGCTTGCTGATAATTCCAATAAGTTCAACGGGTATTATTACAATGTAAAGCCACACCGGGACCCCCGGAGCAGCAAATATATGTTTCCAGTAGCTGCGGTTCCCGTTAATATTGGTTAAAATCAATGTTATTAACGCAAGGATGAACGTAACAGCAATGTTCCCTGTGACATTTGACCCACCGGGAAAAAATGGTATTAATCCTAGAACGTTGCTGAAAAGAATGAAAAAGAAAACGGTAAGCAAATACGGTAAAAACTTCTCGTATTTGCGATGCCCGATATTTGGCAGAACAATGTCGTCGCGTACAAATAGAATTAATGGTTCTAAAAATGCCTGTATGCCAGCCGGACGTCCGGGTCTTTTCTTGTACGATTTCGCAACACCAACAAAAAGCCATATTAAAATTCCAATTGTCAAAAACAATGCAGCAACATTTCGGGTAATCGAGAAGTCGTATGGTTTATTGTTAAGAATTTTGTCTTCTTTTCCATTGTCTGATTTTTCAAAGTCGAGTGCCCCGGCATCGTTGGCAAGGTAAATCTTTTCGTGATGCATTATATAATTTCGATCACCCTTGGTCACCACTGCGTTACCGTGATTAAACTCCGACGACATGAAAACGTCAAATTTGCCATCATATATCAGTACAATCGGAAGTGGAATTGCCACCTGATGCTTTTCTCCGTTTTTTGAATAGCTGAACAGATTCCAATCATGCGAATCTTTAATATGATGCATGATTAATTCATTGGTATTAAAATCGTCATCCCCGGAATGGCTTTCACTGCAGAACCCATTCATATTCAAGCCCAAAGATATACTCAGGAGCAGTAAATATGTTATTAATAAACGCATCAGAAAACTCTTTTTTTCAGGTCTTGAAAATACACATTTTTTATTAAATGAAGACTCTGAATTAATTTTTTAGTATTCTTACAACATAAATTACCTCATAAACTAGGTAAAAAACATAAACAACGAGAAACTGTATCACATAGCCTGTTGTTGCACTGTTTTTATGCAGCAGAACAGGCAAAAGAAAAATAATGGATAGCAGCATCTTAACAAAACCGAGCAACATGAACCCATATCCCATGATGGTTATGTTTTTCTTAAAAAGCCACAAAATACAAATGATGTTTATCAGAGTAAGGAAAAATAAAAAAATGTGATATGTGTAAAACCCCTTGGGGCTGGTGTATCCAAGTAAAAAATAGCTTATAAGCCAGTGGGTGCAAAAAAACAGAATACCAAAAATCAAATAAATGATTCCATCGGAGAGGTATTTTTTCATTTGTTTATTCACGTGGTATTTGTTTAATTAACAAGAAAATCGCAGCAAATACACCAAACAAGGAAAGCACTACAGTAAAGACAGGAAATTTAATGTTTAGTTTATCATCAAGCCAAACACCAAGGTAAACACATCCAAAAATAATTGCAATCATTTCGACGACGATTGCCGAAAATCTGGCATACTTCTGAAATGGATTATCGTTACTTGGCTGAGGCATTTTCAGTTACAGGAGTAACTTCGGGTTTACGTTGATTGCCACCCATATTGCATGTGCCTGTAAAAATCGCACCGGGTTCAATAGACAATTTCGAAGTGATGATATCGCCCATTATCTTTGCCGTTGATTTTAAAGTAAGCAATTCACCAACAACAATTTTGCCCTCAATGGTACCCGAAATTTCGGAGTTTTTACAATCGATTTCACCAATAAGTTTACCGGTAGCGCCAATAATAAGCCTTCCTTTGGTTTGAAGATTTCCCTGCAACAAGCCATCAATACGCATATCGCCGGTCGAAACCACGTCGCCCTTAATTACAGTACCATTGCCAATAATGTTAACCTGATCCTGCTCGAGTTCGCCAATTTTTGCCATGTTTGTGTGCTTTTGTTTGTTACCGACTACAAATATATTAATATTCATTTATTAATAAATAAAAGTTTTTGGATTTTAAACAATCTTGCTATTTTTGTGTTTTCATAGTGGAAAAATTTGGGTGATTGCAACCACAGAAAAAGAATGCTAAAACACTGTTCTGCACTACAATCCCCAAAATTATTTGAATGTTTAATTTTAATTTATTAATTAATGGGTTACTTATTTACATCCGAGTCAGTGTCTGAAGGGCATCCGGATAAATTGGCAGATCAGATTTCTGATGCAATTCTTGATGAATTTCTTGCTTTCGACCCTCAGTCGAAAGTTGCCTGTGAAACATTGGTTACTACCGGACAAGCTGTTGTGGCTGGTGAGGTTAAATCGAAGGTTTATGTTGATATTCAGGAAACTACCCGCAGGGTGATAAATGAAGTCGGTTACACAAAAGGAGAATATCGTTTCGACGGTAATTCGTGTGGGGTTTTAGTGGCTATTCACGAACAATCGCCTGATATCAATCAGGGTGTTGAAGAAGGCAAAGGCCTTCATGCTGAGCAAGGAGCAGGAGATCAGGGGATGATGTTTGGTTATGCATGTCGTGAAACCGACGACTTTATGCCATTGTCGCTCGACCTGGCGCATCGTTTGCTGCAGGAACTGGCTGTAATAAGGCGTGAAGGGGTTCAAATGACCTATTTGCGGCCTGATTCAAAATCGCAGGTTACCATAGAATACAGCGATGATAATAAGCCTGTACGAATACACACAATAGTGGTTTCAACGCAACATGACGACTTCGATGAAAACGAAATGAAAATGTTGGAGATTATTAAAAATGATGTTAAAACAATACTGATACCTAGGGTAAAGTCACAATTATCGCCAAGTATGGCCTCATTATTTACAAACGATTTTATCCTTCATGTGAATCCTACGGGAAAATTCGTAATTGGTGGTCCTCATGGAGACACAGGGCTGACCGGGCGCAAAATCATAGTTGATACATATGGAGGCAAAGGTGCTCATGGCGGAGGCGCATTCTCAGGTAAAGATCCATCAAAGGTTGACAGGTCGGCCGCTTATGCAGCCAGACACATTGCTAAAAACATGGTTGCAGCAGGCGTTGCCGACGAGATGCTTGTTCAGGTGGCTTATGCCATTGGCGTTGCTCAACCTGTTGGTATTTATGTGAATACTTATGCCACATCAAAAGTTGGTATGCCTGATAGTGTGATCGCTGAGAAAATTGCACACATTTTCGATATGCGACCCGCTGCGATTGAGCAACGACTGAAACTACGTAACCCGATATATCGCGAAACAGCGTCATACGGACATTTCGGAAGAACTCCCCGAAAAGTTACAAAACAGTTCTGCTCACCCTATATTGAGGATAAAACCGTTGATGTTGAACTTTTTACATGGGAGAAACTCGATTATATCGATAAAGTTAAGGCTGTGTTTAATTGTTAATATTGCCAAAACACAATGCGAACAGAGCTGTATCAATTGATACGGCTCTGTTATTTTGTGGTGATGATTATTTGGAAATTGTAAAACATTTCAATCCTTTTTCGCATCTTTGTAGTTCATACAAAAAAAACTATGTCGAAAATATACAAATATCTTATCGGGTCGTTGGGGGTAATTCTGATGATTCTTTTTGTATTTTTATTTCCTGATATTACTGCATGGATTCTGATATCTGTTGTAATTGCCATGATTGGATCTCCCTTAGTGGAGTTTCTCAGCAAAATCAGATTCAGAAAACTGATTTTCCCGAGGTGGCTTGCTGCAATAATTACATTGGGAGCTTTTTACTCTATTATTTTTCTCTTTTTCTGGTTTTTTATTCCACTCGTTGCCGGGCAGATTAACGAATTCCGAAAGCTGGATGTTACTTTGATTGAGCAGGGCTTTGATGAGCCAATACGCGTTGTGGATTCGGTAATTAACGATTATCATTTGTCGGCTGACGAGAATTTTTCTGTAAGACAGATAGCAACCGAAAAAATTCAAAGTATCGTGAATTTTTCGAGCGTGTCCAATTTTCTGAGCAATGTTACAAGCACTATTAGTACTTCGCTGCTGGGTTTGTTTGCCATTTCTTTTATTTCGTTCTTTTTCCTGAAAGAGAAATATCTTTTCGACAGAGGTGTAATCGCAATGATGCCGGAAAAAGTGGAGGAAAAAACCAGAAATGTGCTGGCTTCTATAAGAAAACTGATTTCCAGATATTTTATTGGTCTTATCCTTGAAATAATTTGTGTGATGAGCTTGATTACCGGTGGACTTACGCTTCTGGGGTTGAAATTTGAGCTTGCTATTCTTATTGGAATGTTTGCAGGCGTTTTTAACATAATACCATTCCTGGGCCCCTGGATTGCTGCTGCATTAGGAATATTGCTGACTATTACGGGAAATATTGGTTTAGATTTTAATTCAGAAATACTTCCTTTAATTTATAAACTTATTGCAGTATTTGTTGTTGTGCGACTCATTGATGATTTTATACTTCAACCATTAATCTATTCAAAAAGCGTAAAAGCCCATCCCCTTGAGATATTTTTGGTTATTATTGTCGCTGCCTCCATTGGAGGTGTCATTGGAATGATGCTAGCCATCCCCGTATACACAGTACTACGGGTTATTGCAAAAGAGTTTTTTAATCATTTTAAATTTGTGCAGGAGATAACTAAGAATATGAGTATTCCTGAAGATAAAAAGCCCTGAAAGAGATGAGAATATTTAAGTTTGGAGGAGCTTCTGTGAAGAATGCAGAAGCTGTCAGAAACCTAGCAAAGATAGTTGCAGCGAAAAATGAAAACATTATTGTTGTTGTTTCTGCCATGGACAAAATTACCAATGCATTAGAGCAGGTACACAAGCATCATAAATATGCAAGCAGTGAAATTGCAGAGAGTTTCGCATATATTAGAAGTTTTCATGATGGTATTGCGGGGCAATTATTCGAAGATTCAGCCCATCCGGTTTTTTCCAGATTGAATTCGTTATATTCCGAAATTGAACATATTATTAGTCAACCCCCTTCCGAAAACTCAGCATTCGATTACGACAGGTTGGTGAGTTATGGCGAGTTGATTTCAACGTGTATCGTAGCTGAGTTCCTTATTTTCAATGGGGTTGATGCGCAATATTTTGATATACGCAAGATCTTAAGAACAGACAATACGTACCGCGAAGCTAAGATACAATGGGATGTTTCAGCAAAACTGATTTCAAAATACCTGCCTCAACACGGACATAAAGTTATAATAACCCAGGGTTTTATTGGATGCACGTCAGAAGGGCTTACAACAACACTTGGTAGAGAAGGATCCGATTTTTCAGCAGCCATCCTTGCTTACCTGCTAAATGCAGAAGATGTTACTATCTGGAAAGATGTTCCGGGAATAATGAATGCTGACCCTGCATGGTACAAAGAGTCGGAAAAAATTGACAAACTGTCGTATGAAGAAGCAATTGAACTTGCTTTTTATGGCGCAAAAGTGATACATCCCCGAACGGTTAAACCGTTGCAAAACAAGAAAATACCGCTTCATGTAAAATCTTTTCTCAATCCAAACAACTCAGGTACAACTATCGAAGAAATCAGGGGGAACTTGGTTCTTCCTCCAATATACATTCTTAAAAATGAACAATTATTGCTTTCGATTTCTCCCAAAGATTTCTCTTTTATCGGTGAAGACCACATCAGTCATATATTTGCTCTCTTTACCCAATTCCGGACCCACGTGAATTTGATACAGAACTCAGCTATTAGTTTTTCGGCATGTGCCGATATGAATTCCGATACGTATAAAGAGCTGATTTCGGAGCTGCAAATTAACTTTAAGGTGAAGTACAACGATAATTTGTTACTGATAACCATCAGGCATTATAATGAAGAAGCAATTGAAAAGATGATTAGTGATAAGAGTGTTTTGCTAGAACAAAAAAGCCGGTCAACCGTGCGGTTTGTTGTGAAGCAATAAGCTCTTTCAATTGACCTTCTGCAAAAATAAGTTGCATTTAAAAAGTTCTACACATGAATGTTTTGTTATTAGGATCAGGTGGCAGGGAGCATGCAATTGCGTGGAAATTGGCACAGAGTCGGCATTGCAAAAAACTGTTTATTGCACCAGGTAATGCCGGAACCTTAAGTTGTGGTGCCAATGTAGCCCTCGATCCAATGAATTTTGATAGGGTTGCTGACTTTGTTATTGAAAATAGCATTGGCTTGGTTATCCCCGGGCCTGAAGCACCATTGGTTGCTGGAATATACGATTATTTCAGGGGCCGGCACGATCTGAGCCATGTTGGAATTATTGGTCCCGGTATTGAAGGTGCCAGGTTGGAAGGGAGTAAAATGTTTGCCAAAGAGTTTATGGTTAGAAATAATATTCCCACAGCGGCTTACTTTACGGTTACTTCCGAAACATTCCATCAGGGATGCCGGTTCCTTGAAGAACTTCGGCCTCCTTACGTTCTTAAGGCCGATGGTCTTGCAGCAGGAAAAGGTGTGATAATTCTTTCTGATTTGCAACAGGCAAAAGAAACCTTGAATGAAATGCTGAATGGGATGTTTGGATTGGCAAGCAAGTCGGTCGTAATCGAAGAATATCTCGATGGTATCGAGTTGTCTTGTTTTTTTGTTTTCGATGGTACCGATTATAGGGTTTTACCCGAGGCAAAAGATTACAAAAGAGCAGGCGATAACAACTCTGGTCTTAACACCGGGGGCATGGGTTCTGTTTCTCCTGTGCCATTTGCTAACTCGGAGTTTAAAAATAAAGTTGAAGAGAAAATTATTAAACCAACTGTGCAAGGACTTATAAATGAAAACATCGATTATAGAGGATTTGTTTTTGTGGGACTGATGAATGTACGTGGTGAGCCATTTGTTATTGAATATAACGTGAGATTGGGAGATCCAGAAACAGAGTCGGTGTTACCCCGTGTTAAAAACGATTTTCTTGAAATGCTGATGGCAGTAAGTTCCGGAACCCTGAAACCCATTACTATTGATACAGATGAGCGATGCGTAGTAAGTATAATGCTTGTTTCGCAAGGCTATCCCGGGAAATATGAAAAGGGAAAAGAAATTAAGTGCGGTAGTACAACAAATAACGAGTTGATATTTCATGCAGGGACGAAGGTATTGGATGGTAAAATATTTTCCGATGGGGGCAGAGTAATTTCTGCAGGTGCATTTGGCAATTCGTTGGCTGAAGCCATTAAAAATGCCTACGCTGTTTCATCGGGAATTGGTTTTGAAAATAAATACTTCAGGTCTGATATTGGTTTCGATCTGTTATGAAAACTATTTTTAAACGAAATCATACTTTTAACCATATTTTTATTGGCTTTCTTGCCGTTATTATCGGACTGGCGCGGTATTTTGTCCTGGTGAATTCGGAAATAGACGTAATACAGTACCATAATATTGTTTACAGCTTCAACATTGTTAGCAATCTGTTTTTCATTGAAACTATAATATGCATCTCGTTACTAATAGTATTGTCGGCATACCTGAATGCCTTCAACAGCAAACACTCTATTGTTGAAGGAGCATTTCAGCTTCCCGGAATGATATTTATCGCACTGACAGGTGTTTTTATTATGGACCCGGATATTGTTCCGGTTCTTACCGCATCCTGTTTAATAATGGTATCGCTCGACAGACTTTTCCCGGTGTACCGAAAACCAAATGCGCTTTCGAATTGCTTCGATGCTGGTTTTTGGCCTGGGTTGGCACTGTTTATATATCCGGATTCCCTCATTTTATTCCCGTTGATTATTATTGTATTGCTCTATATTAAGCCCTTCCAATTGAGAGAGGTTATTTTAATGCTTCTTGGCCTTGCATTACCCTTAATAATAATGTTATCGGTGTTTTATTTAACTGATGAATGGGAACTGCTAAGGGAAAACTATTTCGGTAACCGGTTATTGCAATTTACCATGGCGAAATACAACACAGCCAACATCGTTTTTGCTTCAGGTGTATTAATACTGGGTGTAATTGCACTGATGTATTATTTATTGGCGGCCAATTTCAAAAAAATAGTGGTTAGGCGTTATCTGGCAATTACTGCATTTTTTCTGATTATTTCAGGAGTTGAATCTATGACACCGGTAACCGGGTTTGCTTTTTTCTTGTTTTACCTGATTCCTTTGAGTTATATGCTTTCAAATATGGTGGTTAATTCTAAGTCACGCTTTCTGAACGCCATAATACCTTTACTTATTATATTTATTTTAGGGTCATACCATTATCTCTATTTTAGCGGATTTATTATTTGAAAATACTATATGAGTTATGAAAACGTTTCTTAATCAAATCTGAATACGGTGAATATTTACAAGAAAAAAAAGACCTGGAAACTTATACTTTTCGTTGCTGCTGTGGCAATAGGAGGGGTGTCGTTGTTGTATACAAATCTTTTAATGGAAAAACTTTCGGTTGAGGAACGAAAGAAGGTGGAATTATGGGCAGAAGCAACTAAAAACCTGGCAAACGGCGACCCGGATCAAGATGTGAGCTTTTTATTTGAAGTTCTAAAGAATAATAACACAATCCCGGTAATTCTAACTGATGAAAACGATGTCATAATCGCTTTCCGAAATATCGATTCATTGAAAATGGCCGATACTGTATATGCCAAACGGGTTCTAATTTCTATGAAAAATCACCATGAGCCTATCGTAATTGAATTGTTTGAAGGTCACTATAATAAAATTTATTACAAAGATTCTACATTACTGACTCAATTACAATATTACCCTTTTGTGCAACTCGGAATAATTTTTCTGTTTATCATCGTTTCGTATCTTGCATTCAGCGCATCAAGAAAAGCAGAGCAGAATCATGTGTGGCTTGGAATGTCTAAAGAAACTGCACATCAGTTGGGTACGCCCATTTCGTCGTTGATGGGTTGGGTCGAAATTATGAAGGAGCAGGAACAGGATAGAGAAATGATATCGGAGATGAGTAAGGATATCGAAAGACTTGAAAAGATTACTGCCCGATTTTCTAAAATAGGGTCTGACCCGGTATTGAAGTTAATGAATCTGAATGACGTAATACACAGCGCTGTAACCTATATTAAAACAAGAGCTTCGGAAAAAATCCGAATTTCGGTTGTTCACAGCAATGATGAACCTATCATTGTTCCCCTGAACCAGGAATTGTTTGAATGGGTTATTGAAAATTTGTGTAAAAATGCAATCGACGCCATGGATGGCAAAGGTGAAATACAAATATTAATTTCAGATACTGCAAAATTGGTAACAATCGATGTAAAAGACAATGGCAAAGGCATACCGAAGTCGAAATATAAAACAATTTTTCAACCGGGTTATTCCACAAAAACAAGGGGTTGGGGGTTGGGCCTTTCATTATCGAAAAGAATAATAGTTCAATACCATAAAGGCAAAATATTCCTGAAAAGCTCCGAAATAAACCAGGGCTCCACCTTTAGAATAATTCTCAGTAAAGGTGTCGGCATTGAAGTAAGGTCAAATAAAAAATAATTGGCAGAATAGAAATTGTTTTATTAATTTTGCCGAAATTTTTTACTGTGCATAAATGCTCATCATATATTGTTTCTATAAGGCTGGGAGTTGAAAATTCACAGACTTACTGCTTTGATATTAATGAGCGTTTTTTCTCTCTTTTTGAGGAGCCGGTTATTAAAGCAGGGGAGTTGCAAGCCCGGCTTATCCTTACACAGGAGGCTACATCGTATCTGATGCAATTTTTTATTGAAGGATTCGTTCAGGTGGAGTGCGATCGCTGTCTTGAATTATGCAAGCAACCTGTGCAAGTTGACACTGAGATAATTGCAAATATTGGTCAGGAAACGGTTTTTGATACAAACACCGACAATATCAGTATAGCCTCTACCGATAGTGAACTTGATGTATCGGGTCTTTTGTATGAATTAATTATATTATCGCTTCCTTATCAACGGATTCATAATTCTGAATACGGCGAGAATCAGGTTTGTAGGCCTGATATGATTGAAATTTTAAACAGATATATTATTGAAGAAGAGAAGCATATTGATCCCCGCTGGGAAAAATTACAAGAAATAAACCTTAAAAAACAATAAAATGGCACATCCTAAACGAAGACATTCAAAAACAAGAAGCAGAAGTCGTCGTACTCATTACAAAGCAGTTGCTCCGCAATTGTCAACATGTTCGAATTGCAATGCAAGCGTTCCATATCATCACGTTTGCCCTGAGTGTGGTTTTTACAGAGGTAAACTGGTAATCGAAAAAGAGGTTAAGGTTTAGTTTTCTCATAAACTACATTATGAGAATTGGCCTTGATGTTTCAGGCGGTGATTTTGCTCCTCAAACAACAATAGATGGAGCAATTATGTGTTTGGAGGATCTTGTACCTGATGATATTATCGTATTATTAGGCAACAGAAAGTCCATTATTGCTGAATTGCATAAACGCGGTGTGGACGCGGAGAATTTTGAAATAATCGATGCTTCGCAATCCATCGAAATGCATGAGCATCCTACGAAAGCTTTTGAATCGAAACCCCAAAGCAGCATTGTTATGGGATTCAGAATGCTTGTAGAGTCATCTCTTGATGGATTTGCAAGTGCAGGAAACACAGGTGCCATGCTGGTCGGTGCCATGCAAATGGTAAAACCCGTCAACGGAATAATACGTCCTTGCATTGCCTCAGTATATCCCAATATACAGGGAGGCTTTAACCTTTTACTGGATGTTGGATTTAATCCGGATGCCAAACCCGAAATGCTCTTTCAATTTGGACAAATTGGTTCTGTTTTTGCCCGTAATGTATATTCATGCACAAAGCCTAAAGTTGGTCTTTTAAATATTGGGTCTGAATCCGGAAAGGGAAACCTTCTTTCGAAATCAGCCTTTAATTTACTATCAGCAAACGACAAAATCAATTTTATCGGAAATGTAGAAGGGAATCAATTATTTGATTCCAATGTTGTCGATGTTATTGTTACCGATGGATTTACTGGCAATATTGTTCTTAAGCAGGCCGAGGGTTTTTATTCTTTACTGATGAAGCAAAACCTTATGAATGAATACTTTAAAAAATATAATTTTGAATTTTACGGTGGAACTCCAGTGCTGGGTATTAATAAAAATGTTGTAATCGGGCATGGAAGAAGCAGTGCATTTGCTGTTAAAAACATGATTCTTCTTACAGCCAAAATTGCAAAAGTGAATTTAAGTAAGAAAATAAACGAATTCATGAACTATGAAAAAAATCAGAGCAACCATTAAAGGCGTCGGGGGATATGTACCTGAGTATGTGCTTACAAATGAAGAAATATCGCAAATGGTAGATACTTCTGACGAATGGATAATGACCAGAATTGGTATTAAGGAAAGGCGCATTTTAAAAGAAGAAGGGAAAGCTACCAGCGATATGGCAATGCTTGCTGTTAATGAACTGTTGATGAAAACCAATACACGTCCCGAAGAGATAGATATGCTCATTTGCGGAGTGGTAACACCTGATATGCAATTCCCTGCTACAGCCAATATTATATGCGATAAAACAGGAATTCTTAATGCTTTTGGCTACGATGTAAATGCGGGTTGCTCCAGCTTTTTATTTTCTCTTGTTACTGCAACAAAGTTCATTGAAAGCGGTACACATAAAAAAGTAATCGTTGTGGGTGCTGACAAAATGTCGTCAATTACCGATTACTCCGATCGCAAAACAAGTCCCATCTTTGGAGATGGAGCCGGAGCTGTTCTTCTTGAACCATCTGATGATGAAAGTGGAATTTATGATTCCCTGATGCATGTTGATGGTTCGGGTAGGCACCATTTATACCAGCTTGCTGGAGGCTCCTTGAACCCACCCAGCTTTGAGACAATAATGCGCAGACAACATTTTATTTATCAGGAAGGTCAACCCGTGTTTAAAGCTGCGGTTTCAAATATGGCTGATATTTCCCTCGAAATTATGCAACGAAATAACCTCAATGGTGAAACTCTTAACTGGTTTGTTCCGCATCAGGCAAACATGCGCATCATTGATGCCACTGCCCGAAGAATGGGGATTGAGGATAAAAACAAAATAATGGTGAATATCGAAAAGTATGGAAACACTACTTCTGCAACTATACCATTATTATTGTGGGATTATGAAAAACAAATGAAAAAGGGTGACAGTGTAGTAATTTCGACTTTTGGTGCCGGCTTTACGTGGGGAGCTTGCTATCTGAAGTGGGCTTATGATGGAATAACAATCTAATTACTTCGCTATTAATAAAAGGGCTGCCCGGAGAAAATCGGGCAGCCCTTTTTATTTAGTAGCCCTTATCTTACAATTGTTACTGTACCTGTATAAGCTTCATCGCCGTTGAAAAGATTAACAACGTAGATATAAGGTCCCGTGGGAACAATTTTTCCATTGTAAGTACCATCCCAAGGATCATCACTGCCTTTAGCTTCAAAAAGGCATTGTC
>JAGOLH010000057.1 GCA_017994175.1 Bacteroidales bacterium
TTTTTTGCCCTCATTTTTGCGTTAATGTTTTTCAGGCATAAAGCCTACTGGAAGCAAATTGTCGGTATTGCCATTGGTTTGGCCGGAGCATTTGGTCTGGTGATGAGAAACGGTTTTTCGGACATGACTTTTAATGCCTATGCACTGCTTATTGTTGTTGCTACCTGTATGTATGGCTACAATGTAAATCAGGTAAAGAAATTCCTCAGCGGTTTCACCGGATTTGAGATCACTTCGCTGGCGTATTTGTTTGTGTTTCCACCCAGCATTGCAGCCTTGATATTTTCGGACCCGACGGAAACGGTGGCAAATCCGCATTTTACGATGAGCTTGATTTACCTTGTAATTCTATCAATAGCAGGGTCGGTGATAGCTGTAATTTTTATGAACATGCTCATACAGAAAGCCGGAGCATTGTTTGCCTCTTCGGTAACGTATGTTATCCCCGTTTTTGCAATCTTTTGGGGCATTGCCGACGGCGAAAGTATTACAGGTGTTCAAATATTTTCTATCTTCACAGTTTTAGCCGGAGTTTATCTGGTAAATAAAAGCGAATGAAATGAAACTGAAATGGTACTATAAATTGATGCTTAGCCTGATATCGGCATTGCTTTTCTGCTGCGGCTGGTCGCAATGGGGTCTGGGTCCTTTGGTATGGATAGCCTTTGTTCCCCTGCTCATTATCGAAGAGCACGATTACATCAACAGGCAGCGATTTCGCACAGTGAACAGTTTCTTGTGGTCGTTTCTATCTTTTCTGATATGGAACGCAATAACTACCTACTGGATATACTACTCAACCGTGTTTGGTGCCATAGCGGCAATCTTTTTTCTTTCGCTGTTTATGGCATGTGTTTTCTGGAGTGTGGCAATAATAAAACGGAAAATGGGACCCCGCATTGGTTTGCTTGCATTTGTATCGTTCTGGCTATCGTTTGAATACCTTTTCATGAACAGTCAGATATCATGGCCGTGGCTGACTTTGGGCAACGCTTTTGCAAATAATATTACGCTTATTCAGTGGTACGAATTTACCGGTCATCTGGGAGGTTCCTTATGGGTATTGCTGCTGAATGTTCTGATTTTTCTTTTTGTTCGTGATATGTTTTTACTGAAAAAGAAACCGGTTAACCGTAAAAATCTGATATCACTGATATTACTCATCCTTGTCCCGATAGGATATTCTGTGGTGCGTTACTACACCTACTCCGAAAAACCTGATCCGGTGGATATTGTTGTTATTCAACCCAATATCGATCCGTATAACGAAAAGTTTGAGACACCTTCTATGGACCAGCTCAGCGACATGCTTACCCTTGCCGACCAGAAAATGGACAGCACCGTGGATGTGATAGTCGGTCCCGAAACGGCAATTCCCGATGGAATGTGGGAGAGCGAAATGGATGACGAAAGAACCATTCGCTACCTGAAAGCTTATCTGCAGCACTACCCAAAGGCAGTATTTATAATGGGTGCCGATACGCGCGATTATTATCCCGATGGGGTGGGGAAATCGGAAACAGCCATTGCTATGGGTAAAACCGGAAATTATTACGACCTCTACAACACTGCGCTGCTGATAGATACTTCCCCGGCTATACAAGCATATCATAAAAGCAAGTTGGTGCCCGGGGTCGAAATGATGCCATACCCCAAACTTCTCGGATTCCTCGGTGATTTTGCAATTGACCTTGGTGGCATGTCGGGAAGCCATGGTGTTCAGGCAGAAAGGACGCCCATGCAAAAATCAGATGGGTTGAAAATTGGTACCGCGATATGCTATGAATCGGCATATGGAGAATTTTTTGCAGGATTTGTAAAGGAAGGAGCCGGAATTATGTGCGTCATTACCAACGACGGCTGGTGGGGTAACACAGCAGGGCATCGTCAGCATAAAAGCTTTTCGTCGCTGCGTGCTGTAGAAACGCGTCGGTGTATTGCACGTTCCGCCAATACAGGTATCAGTTGTTTCGTAAATCAACGCGGCGATATTCTGCAAGCAACCGAATGGTGGAAGAAGGATGTTATTCGTGCAACAGTAAATGCTAACGATACACTGACTTTTTACACCCGCTATGGTGATTTTCTCGCGCGCATGTCGCTGGTAATTTCAGGTATTCTGATAGTTGTGTTCTTTATGCTGGGACTGATGAACCTGAGCAAGCGCAGCAGCCGTAACCCAAAATAGACCTTGGGCGAAACATTCTCTTTTAAGGGCAGTATTTAGCAACATTACTTTTACAAAAAATCACTATCTTTGCAGCCGGAAAAACGAATGAAATATATCGGAAATGCAAAAGAAGCTTATTCTTGTTTCGAATGATGACGGTATCAATGCAAAAGGTCTGAAGCACCTCATTGAAATGGTCCGCCCTTATGGAGAGCTTCTTGTGGTTGCACCCGAGAATCATCAGTCGGGCATGTCGCATTCCATCAGCATTTTAAAACCACTCCGGGCAAACCTTGTTCATAAAGAAGAGGGCATGATGTTCTACTCGGTACCCGGAACGCCTGTCGATTGTGTGAAGATGGCACTTAACCGCTTGGCTCCCCGTAAGCCTGACCTTATGGTATCGGGAATCAACCATGGATCGAATTCAGCCGTCAGTGTAATCTATTCCGGAACCATTGGCGCAGCCATCGAGGCTTCGTTGTACGATATTCCCTCTATTGGTTTTTCGGTTCTCAATCACGCCCCCGATGCAAATTTTAGTATTGTTCAGAAAAATGGGGGTAAAGTGATTGATGCAGTGCTGGCGAATGGATTGCCTAAAAACGTAGCCTTTAATGTTAATTTTCCGAATATTGATCCGGACGACTTCAGAGGGTTTAAAATCTGCAGGCAGGCTAAGGGCGTATGGCGCGAAGAATTTGTGGAACACACCGATCCTTATGGGATGAAATATTACTGGCTCTCCGGAAACTTCGAGAACTTTGAGCACTGTGCTGAAGATACTGATGAGTGGGCTCTGAAAAACAACTATGCCTCGGTTGTGCCGGTACATGCCGATCTCACTTCGCACAAAACCATTGATATTATCAGGAACTGGAAATTATAAATCATATGATAAGCGACAAACTACAAAAACTGAATAAGCCTGTAATAGGACTTGGACTTGGACTGGTATTCCCTTTGATAACTTTTTTAATAATGTTTGCTGTGAATGTAATACCTTCGTTTTCAGCTTACATTCAGCACCTGAAGAATACCCATGCTTTATTGCCGGTTATGAGCCTTTGCGTTTTACCCAACCTGATACTTTTTTTTATATTTAAAAAACTCAATTACTGGTACGCAATTAAGGGTGTTGTGATATCGGTCTTCCTCTACACGGTGGCTGTGGTTGTACTTAAGTTTGCTTAAATGAAGTACTTTATCATTGCAGGGGAGGCGTCGGGCGATTTGCATGCTTCCAATATGATGAAAGGCATCCGGCAATATGATGCCGAAGCTCAGTTTACGGGTTGGGGAGGCGACCTAATGCAGGCAGGCGGACTTCATCTGTTAAAACATATCAGGGAACTTGCTTTTATGGGTTTTACCGAAGTTGTTGTAAACCTGAGAACAATTCTACGAAATTTCGACCTTGTTAAATTGCAGATAATTGAATATCAACCCGATGCACTGTTGCTTGTCGATTACCCGGGTTTTAATATGCGCATGGCCAAATGGGCAAAAATGCAGGGCATTAAAGTGTACTACTATATTTCACCCAATGTGTGGGCGTGGAAATCGAACAGGGTGTTCCATTTTAAAAAGTATTGCGAAAAACTATTTGTAATACTTCCGTTTGAACAGGAGTTTTACAGCCGCTACTATATTGACGTTGTTTACGAAGGCCATCCCTTGATTGATGCTGTTGAGAGTCACAGGAAAATCACTTTTAATGAATTCTGTGCAGAAAATTCACTTGATGGCAGGCCTGTTATTGCATTATTGGCCGGTAGTCGTAAACAGGAAATTTCACGGATGTTGCCCATTATGCTTTCGGTAGTAGATGATTTTCCTCAGTATCAGTTTGTTGTTGCGGGTTCCCCGGGTATTGATAAGGACTATTATTCGCAATACTTGAGGCAAGCAGGCGCTGTATTGGTTATGAATAAAACCTACGATGTGCTGTCGCATGCCGAAATTGGACTGATCAAATCGGGTACAGCCACTCTTGAAGCTGCTTTGTTCGATGTGCCACAGGCAGTATGTTATAAAGCCGGTTTAATTTCTGTGCTTATTGCAGCCATGGTGAAAAAAGTGAAATATATATCGCTTGTAAACCTGATCATGAATAAAGCTTGTGTTACTGAATTACTACAGTTTCGGTTGAACAGAAGCAATCTGAAAAAAGAGATTGCTTCCCTGCTTCCTGATACAGCCAGACGTAAGCAGATGCTTAACGACTATGCAGACTTGCGTAATCGACTGGGAGATCCCGGTTCAACTGTACGTGTTGGAGCGCAAATTGTTAAACTGATGAGTGATGGCTCGCATTAGCATTTTACTTGTAATCCTTATGTCAGGGCATTTTATGATGGCTCAGAATCTTAATGTTGCCATATTTTACAACGACAGACCCAATAAGGTGATTTTTAAAAGCATTTCAGGGTGCTACGCGCTGGCCGAAAACGATTCTACTGTTGTTGCCCTGACTCCAGGGCAGGATGTTTTTATAAGCCTGTTTTCCGGTAATATTATGGTACAGGCAAACGACAGCAGCCATATTTTCTACGGTAATATTTCAATAAAAACCGAAACTCAGGGTTGCTTCTCAGTAACGCTAGTGCCTGCAGTAGGAAGTGCACGGATATACGATGGCAATCTGTATGTTCGGAAAAATAATCAGAATCTGTTACTGGTAAATAATGTCCCCCTCGAAAACTATGTTGCCGCAGTTACCGAAGCTGAAGGAGGCTACAAAAAACCATTTGAATTCTATAAAGCACAAGCGGTTATTTCACGCACATTTGCTTTAAAAAATATCGGCAAGCATCAGGCTGAGGGTTTTGAACTGTGCGATGGCACTCACTGTCAGGCTTATAAAAGCAAATCGGACAGCCCGGATATTTTACGCGCTGTGCAAGCCACATCCGGACTCGTAATTGTTGATGAAAACTATGCTCTAATTATGGCAGCATACCATTCCAATAGCGGAGGCATTACTATGAATTCGGAGGATGTGTGGATAAGTTCCCTGAGTTATTTGAAACCCGTTGAAGATAAATACTACGTTTATGGTCGGAATGCTGTTTGGCAGCAGACAATCACGGCAGATCAATGGAAGTCGTTTCTTAAGACCAAAGGCGTTGATGCTTCAATCCCGGTTGATTCTTCAATTATCAGCTCAGGTACGCGTATTGCCAGAGTCACAATTGGAGGGGTTTCAATCCCTATGACAGAAATACGTCATTATTTCAGATTCCCTTCTGCTTTTTTTAGTATGAGTATGAATGATGCAGCGATAACTGTTTCTGGCAGAGGATACGGTCATGGAGTAGGATTGTCGCAGGAATCTGCTGTTAGAATGGCTGAAGAAGGGTTCGCATATAACGAAATATTGAATTTTTTTTATAAAAATATTTATATCGTAAATATGCAAACATTGTCGGTTTTTAAAGTGTTGCAAAATCATTAAGCCTGTGATAAAAAAAATTGTTAAAATATTTTGAATTTGAAAAAAACTATTTATTTTTGACTGACCGTTTAATCAAAAATAATTTTGTAAAAATTAATATATCAGAATTATTGTAAAATGCAGTAATATCAATAAAACCAACAGTATTTAATTTATTATAAAGAACTATGAAATACGTTTTTAATGGGCTTACTCAGGAAGAGGTGCTGCGCAGTAGAAAAGAAAATGGCAGCAACGAAATAGCGAAACCCGAAGGCGAAGGATTATGGCTTAAAATGCTTGGGAACTTCAAAGACCCTATTATAATTATTTTACTCGCAGCATTGGTAGTAATAGTTGTTCTTTCATTTTTCGGTTTGACTGAATGGTTCGAAGCCGTAGGAATAGCCATTGCTGTACTACTGTCGGTATTCGTTTCCACCTTTTCAGAGTACAAGAACGAAAACTCTTTTCAGAAGTTGCAGGAGGAAGCTTCGTTGATATACAATAACGTATTTCGTGATGGGCGCATTCAGAGTATCCCTATTAATGAGGTTGTAAAGGGTGATTATGTGTTGCTGCAAAGCGGCGATAAAGTTCCTGCTGATGGAAGGCTTGTCAACGGGGAATTGCATGTGAATCAGGCATCGTTAACTGGTGAGGCTGTTGCAATTTTAAAAACTCCGGCTGAGGCCGATTATGAGCCTGAAGCTTCCGACCTCGAAGATCGCCATTTTGTTTTTCGTGGTTCTGTGGTGGAAGAAGGTGAAGCAGTTATTCTTGTAGAAGCAGTAGGAGCTGCAAGCTTTTATGGACAACTTACAGTGGAGTTATCACTGAGCGATGACCGCCTTTCACCGCTGCAAATGAAACTGAAAAACCTTGCAAAACTCATCAGCAAATTCGGTTACATTGGAGCCGGTTTGATATTTGTGGCTTTTGTTTTCAACAAAATATTTATTCTTCACAATTTTGATATGGGTTTGATAACTGCGTATTTTGAGCACTGGGACGTGGTTGTTAACGACATTATACATGCCATGGTGCTGGCTATAATAATTATTGTGGCTGCAGTTCCTGAGGGTTTGCCAATGATGATTGCCATTGTGTTGTCGCTGAATATGCGCAAAATGCTGTCGGAGAAAGTTTTGGTACGAAAACTGTTGGGTATCGAAACCGCAGGCAGTATTAATATTTTGTTTTCCGATAAAACGGGTACCATCACAAAGGGAAGGCTCGACCCAATATTCATGATTGATGGTAAGGGCGAAACTTTCAATAATTATTCCGATATCCCTACTGCTCTTCGTAACATGGTTCGGATTTCTCTGGTCGATAATTCCTATTGCGTACTCGATGGTTATGGAGAACCTGTAGGTGGCAATGCTTCGGAACATGCTCTTATCCGTTTTGTCAGCCGCGAAGACAGGTTGAATGAACATCCTTCGACTCAGGCATTGGCAAATATACGGTTTAACAGTGCAAAGAAATTCTCAGCTACTCTGGTAAAAGGCGATGCCGCACTCAAAGATATTTTTCTATCCGACAAAGTTACTTTTGTTAAAGGTGCGGTTGAAATTTTAATGGAGAAATGCACAAAAATATTTAATGCTGAAGGACACTTGTGTGATATAGGCTCCAAAAGAAATCTCATTGAAATGTCCGACGAAATGGCAAATCAGGGTATTCGCCTCATTGCACTGGCATGCTCCGACAATCCTATTGAAGAGGAGGGTGATTTGCCGGAAGGGATGGCTCTGCTGGGTATTATCGGTATTAAAGATGAAGTTCGTCCCGAATCGAGGGATGCCATTATTCAGGCAATGAAAGCAGGAATACAGGTAGTGATGATTACCGGTGACCGGAAAGGTACCGCTGCTGCCATTGCTAAAGAAACCGGCTTGCTGGCATCGGATGAAGATGTGGTGCTCACTTCTCAGGATTTGCGTCAGCTCACTGATGAGCAGGTCGAAGAAATCCTGCCTCATCTCAGGGTTGTTGCCCGCGCATTGCCTACCGATAAAAGTCGTCTGGTACGTATTGCCCAAGGCCTCGGTAAAGTAGTTGGAATGACAGGTGACGGGGTGAACGATTCAGCTGCCCTGAAACAGGCCGATGTGGGTTTTGCAATGGGCAGCGGCTCAGAAGTAGCCAAAGAATCGGGAGATATTGTTATTCTCGACGACAATTTCTCTTCTATCACAAATGCAATACGCTATGGAAGAACCATTTTTAAATCGATACGTAAGTTTATTGTTTTTCAGCTAACGGTTAATATTGCTGCTGTGCTGACTTCTTTTCTTGGTCCCCTGTTGGGAATTGACTTTCCCTTGACAATTATACAAATACTCTGGATAAATATTATCATGGACACACTTGCTGCTTTGGCACTTGGTGGGGAGCCTGCACTGCAGCGGTTTATGAATGAAAAACCTATCCGTCGCGATGCAAATATTGTTTCTAAAGCTATGTCGTCGGCTATGTTTAGCGGAGGTATTTATATTACTGCTTTTGCTGTTTTTTTCCTATTGTTCCCGCCATTTAAAGACCTCTTTATTAGAAACGGGGCACCCGATACTATGGTTTTCATGACCGCTTTCTTCAATCTGTTTATTTTCCTGATTATGTTCAACAGTTTTAACGCAAGAACCGAGAAAATGAACCTGATGGAGAATATCTTTAAAAACAAGGGCTTTCTGCCGATAATAGGCTTTATATTTGTTATGCAGATAGTTTTTACATATATAGGTGGCGATTTCTTACGCACCCATTCGCTTACCATTCAGGAATGGCTTATTATCCTTCTGTTATCGGTTTCTATCATACCTTTCGATCTGGCACGGAAATTTATTTACGGGCTTACGAAATAACAGCTTAATTGTTTGCAGTGTTTACGGACAACAGCCGGTTAGGAATCTGATTTTTTTAGCGATAGTTGTATTCTCCCCCTGGTTTTATCAATTCCGATTATGGTAACTTGCACATGCTGGTGCAGCGAAACCACCTCGTTTGGGTCTTTAATGAAACGGTTTGCCATATTCGACACGTGAATTAGTCCGTTTTGTTTTATTCCGACATCGACGAAAGCTCCGAAATTGGTAATGTTTGTAACTATTCCGGGGAGTTCCATTCCTTCCTCAAGATCGTCGATGGTTTTGATATGGGAAGCGAATTCCATAATCTTCACTGTCTTCCTCGGGTCAATACCGGGTTTTTCCAGTTCGTTCATGATGTCAGTCAGAGTGGGAATCCCAATATTATCAGTCACATAATTCCCGATTACTATTTTTGTATGAAGCGTTTTGTCGGCAATAAGCTCTCCGATACTGCAATGCAGATCGTATGCCATTTTTTCGACAATAGGATAGCTTTCTGGGTGAACAGCTGTATTGTCCAGCGGATTTGCAGCATTGCGTATTCTAAGAAAACCTGCAGCCTGCTCAAAAGCTTTGGGTCCTAACCGGGCTACCTCTTTCAGCTGGTCGCGGGTCAGAAAAGCCCCGTTCTTTTTACGATATTCCACAATATTACCCGCCAGAGTAGGGCCAAGTCCTGAAATATAAGTCAGCAAGTGTTTACTGGCTGTATTTAGGTTTACGCCCACGCTGTTCACACACGATTCAACTACCCTGTCGAGGCTTTCCTTTAGAAGTTTTTGATCCACATCGTGCTGATACTGTCCAACGCCTATCGATTTTGGGTCGATTTTTACGAGCTCGGCAAGCGGATCCATCAATCTTCTCCCGATTGATACAGCTCCACGCACCGTAACGTCATATTCAGGAAACTCTTCCCGGGCAACAGATGATGCTGAGTACACAGAGGCTCCGTCTTCGCTTACCACATACACTTTCAGGTCCCTGTCAAAGCTCAGCCTTTTTAAAAATTGCTCGGTTTCTCTTCCGGCGGTTCCGTTTCCGACAGCGATAACTTCTATCTTATAGGCATTAACCATCGAAATGATGCGTTTCGACGACAAAGCACGTTCTTCCTGAGGTTTGTGCGGGTAAATGGTTTCGTTATGTAAGAGGTTACCTTGTTCATCGAGGCACACCACCTTACATCCTGTGCGGTAGCCAGGATCAATTGCCAGTACACGCTTTTGACCCAAAGGAGGAGAGAGAAGCAATTGCCGTAGGTTGTTCCTGAAAACATCGATTGCCTGAATGTCGGCCAGCTGCTTGCTTTCTGCGGCAAATTCGTTTTCGATAGATGGTTTTAACAGCCTCTTGTATGAATCTTTCATTGCCATTATTACCAAATTTGCCGATGGAGTATTGTTTTTTACAAAGAGAGAGCCCAGCAGCGAAAATGCTTTTGTTTCATCCGGCGAAATATCAACGTGCAGCAGTCCTTCGCGCTCTGCCCTGCGTATTGCAAGTAAGCGGTGCGATGGGCATTTGGAAAGCTTTTCGCTGTAATCGAAATAATCTTCATATTTTGCAGCCTCCTCTTTTTTTGCCTTTATCAATTGCGAACGTATAACCGCTTCGTTTTTGAAAAGAACCCGAATCCTATCACGTGCAGGTTTGTTTTCATTTACCTGCTCTGCAATTATATCCATGGCTCCCTGCAATGCTTCTTCAATGTCTTTAACATTTTCGCAGAGATATTTTGCAGCCTCTGTTGCAGGGTCTCCCTGAACCTGCTTCATGATATATACAGCGAGTGGTTCCAGCCCTTTTTCGCGTGCAATCATTGCCCTGGTGCGTTTTTTGGGTTTATAAGGAAGATACAGGTCTTCAAGATGGTTGGAATCCCAACAGCTTTCTATCGAGGCTTTCAGTTCCGGATTCAGCTGACCCTGCTTTTCGATAGTTGCAAGAATGGTCGATTTTCGATCCGCAATTTCACATTTCTTATCGTACTCTGTTTTTATAAGTGCAATCTGCTCTTCGTTAAGATTCCCGGTTACTTCTTTCCTATAGCGGGCAATAAATGGAATTGTTGCCCCCTCATCGAGTAGGTGTACCACCGCAGCAACCTGCCTGAAAGACATGCCTGTTTGTTGTGATACAATTGTAATAATGGAGTTGTCCATAGAATAAGTTTTAATGGTGTTATAAGGCTTTCAACCTGTGTGAATGTAAAATCCCGAATACAACAAGAAGAAGTCCGAGAATAATATTGATGCAGGAAATCACCAGTGAATTGAATATAAATGTATCCATATATTTTGTTCCCAGCCTTTTTGCAGGAGCATAGAAATGGGCTCTTCCGCCGGCATTCTCCGGTAAGTCGAATACTGGCGAATATTTACGTAAAATCATACTTTCGGTTACCACCAAACTGTGTCCTTGTTGGGGCGCTGTGAGCATCTTTTCCAGAAACAGATTGTTGTTCTTTCTTCTCAACTCTTTCAAGTCGTAAACTTTGTTTAACTGTTCGAACATGGTTTGCTGTTCTGTATATATTTCATTCATCCGGTGGCTGTAGTATTGCTTAAGAAAGCTAATCTGAGTGTTTACATCTGCTTTAAGCTTCGGGAAATTTGCATTTGCAAACCATTCCGATGCTAAGAGTTTTGCCGCTTTATCCTTGTCGTGGGCTGCTATTTCTTCGAGCTGAGGCAGAAAATAGTTCGTATAATAGGCTGCTTCATGCTGTTGGAAATGAGCACGATACAGAAGTTTTTCGTAGTCGTTGTTAACGAATGCATTCACAGCAATAGCCTCGAAAGCCCAACGCGAAACAGCTACCTCTGCTATTGCCGGAACATATTTATTGTTTTTCAAAAAAGAAGGATAGTTATTAAAATCGATAACTACACCACTTAATATCAACTGAGGTACCACAAGAAGCGGCACACAAAAATATACCTGCGATAACCTGGGAAGTAATGCCGAAAGTATCAGGCCCATAGCTGCACCATTGAAAAAGATCAGCATGAACAAGACAATGTGCAGTGCATAGTTAAGCGGTGCTGCGAACAACAAAAATGTTATCGTGACAAGAATTACCGACAAAGCCAACGACAAGAACAGCATACGCAGCAGTTTGGTAAGAAGCCACAAGCCCTGTTTCCCCGAAAAGCGCATCTCATTCTTACGAAAGTTGACGTCACCGCGGATTTCGTTCCCGGCCATAATCATACCTGTGAACAGTGCAGTGATTATCATCATCAGAAACCCAGCAGGTATATTCGGGTTGTCGCCATAAAAATATACAACCTCTCCGCTGTGGCAAATTACTCCGGTTAGGGTTCCCAAAGCTGCAGTAATCAGTAATAGCAATACTAAAGGTATCGGGTTCTTAAGCCTGCGCTTTACGTCTCTGATTAAATAATGTGCAAACAGACAAAAATAATTTATCTTGTGCGTTTTTCTTTTTAATGGTAACTGGGATAAGGGTTTTTCATAGTTTGAGACAACAGATTTACGAAAAATTTCGTGCCATGTTTCAGGGGCAATTTTGCGCACATTGGTTTCCTTGCCAAATTCATCGATTGTATTTTCTGAGATAATTGAAAATAAGTCGTCCGGATCAAAACGGTTGCACCCGGAGCAAGCGGTTGCGCGGCTGTCGGTGATGCCTGCATGTAATCTCAGATAGACAGCTGCTGCATCGGTTTTTCCAAAATATACCGGAAAGCCTCCTTCATCCAGAATAAGTGACTGATCGGTGTAATGAAGATATTCGTAGGAAGGCTGATGTATAGGACAAATAACTGTTTTTCCACAGCTTGCAATATTTCGTAATAACCCCATAATTTCGCGGGCATCGGCCGATGAAAGCCCGCTGGTAGGTTCGTCAACAAGCATAATTTCGGGATGTTGAAGCAGGCATAAAGCAATAGCAAGCCTCTTGCGTTGTCCTCCTGAAAGCTGCGTCTTTTCAGGTGTTCCTGCAACCTGTGAAGCAATAGTACTCAGTCCGGTTTGTTCCATAACTTCAATAACAGAAGATGTGCCTTGTTTCCGGTCTGCTTTTCCCGAAGCCTGTAACAGCTTCATACGCTCCAAAAGTAGTTCGTAAACAGTGAACTCCGGAATAAAGAATTCATCCTGATGAACAATACCGATGGCTGGAAAGGCGGGCTCTTTTTCCTTTTTAATGAAGAAATGCCCTGTTGATGCCTTTAACTCACCGGCCAGCATTCGTATTAAAGTTGATTTTCCGGTGCCGCTTTTACCAAGGATCGCAACAAATTCCCCTTTTGAAACAGAAAAACTTACCGGCTGAAGAACTATTTTTCCCTGAACAGAATAACTCAACTCGTTGACGTGTAAAGAAAATTCCTGCGAATCTGCAATATCGAAAACACGTTTTATGTCGCTGAAATACACCGGATCCTCGCCTTGCCGTGCAATGTGCATGCCTGGAGCAAACTCTGTTACATTTCCCTTATCAAATTTTCTATCGTTTAAATAATAATCACTTTGGCTTGTAAAAATCAGAATTATTTCAGATTCAGCTAGATACAAACAATGTAAACCCGGAAGCACTTCTTTGCAGATATCATTGCTTATTTCAGTCATGCTTCCAGAAATGAATTCCAGCATGACCGAAAGAATATGATCGTCGATATTCATACTGGCGGAAGCGAGCTTGATGTAATCGTTTACTTCAGCGTCGCTCTGTGCATATGGGTATAAAATTTGAGTCAGATGCATCAGAAAAAGCATCTTAGTTCTTTTATTGTATCGTGTATTTATATCGCTGCAAATGCGAATTATCCTCACGGAATTGGATGAAATCTTTTTAAGCTTACCCTCTGAAGCATATTCAGCCACAAAACTGTTGAACCTATCTCGATAATCGGTATGCAACCGGTCGGGAACATAGAATTTCAGAAAACTATCAAATGCATGTCCGGTAACAATGGGATCTTTCAACGATTTGCCCGAAACAATTAGTGCCACAAGCCTTATGAGACTGGTATGGAAGTTGTTGTTTTGCATTCACTTAATTGTTTTTTTACTATTCTTTAACTTTTTATTAAGATGCACATCGTAATCAATGGTACTATATTTCGTTCCTGAATTAAACTGATGTTGAAAAGATAAGCACTCATGGTTTTCTGAATAAGAATGACGAATTTAATTAATTTTGCATGATTACTGAAAGATGTGTATGAAAAAACTGCTTTTTTTCGCAATCGGGATATGGATATCGATAGTTGCCTGTGCTGATGGCATTCAATTTTCGGCTTGGGCTCCACAGACTGTTGAGGTTGGAGAGCAATTTTATCTGAAATATGAGTTAAACCAAAGGCTTACGCCTCAGTTACCCGATCTCAAAGGATTTACCCTGATGGGAGGGCCTTCAACGGGTACAAGCACCAGCGTACAGATTATCAACGGCAACATGTCGCAATCGAACACCTATTCTTATTCGTATATTTTGCGGGCTAACAGTGAGGGCACGTTTACCATCCCCGGCGGCAAAGTGGTTTTTGGAGGACAAACTTATACATCGAATGCAGTTACTGTGAAAGTGGTGAAGGCCGGCTCTAAACCAAAGCAGAATACCAACCGCGCTCAAAGCTTTTGGGGTAACGACCCATTTTACAACCAACAACCTGCACAAGCCCAGGAAATTAAGTCCGATGATGTTTTTATCCGAACCGAAGTCGATAAAACATCGGTTTATCAGGGCGATAAAATTACTGCAACGATAAAAATTTATACAAAGGTCGATTTGGTGGGTTTCGAAGACTTCCGGCTTCCCGGTTTTGATGGCTTCTGGGCGCAAGAGGTTAAAACTCCTGAACAGATACAGTTCCAACAGGTTCAATTGAATGGAACGAACTATATGGTGGGGGTACTCAAAAAAGACATTCTCTATCCGCAACGAAGCGGAACCCTGAGCATTGGAAGTGTTGGCGCCGATATTGTGGTTAGGCAACGGGTAAACGGAGGTCAGAGCATATACGATAACTTCTTTGGGTATTATCAGAACAAACAACTTACCATCAATTCACCCGAAGTGAAAATCACTGTGAAACCACTTCCTGGAAATGCTCCGGGATATTTTACAGGAGCAGTGGGCTCTTTTACCGTTGCGGGAAGTATATCTGCCGACAGTGTGAAGGTGAACGACGCTTTGACAATGAAAATTACCATTTCCGGAACCGGAAATCTCAAATTAATCGACCCGCCCGATCTGAACTTCCCAAAGGAATTTGAGGTGTTCGACCCTGTTGTGCAATTGAACCTGAACTCAGGTGACGGAGAAATTGCAGGCTCTAAAGTTTTTGAATACACACTCATACCCAGATATCCTGGCGATTATAATACCAACGAAATCAGGTTTGCCTATTTCGACCCTGTAGCGGGAATTTATAAAACGCTGAAAACCAATAGCTATAATATCCATGTATATAAGATGCCCGGTGATTCAACTGGACAGTTTAGTTCAGACTATTCACGCAGTGAAATCAATTATATTGGGAGCGAGGATATCCGTTTCATTGAAACAGAAAACTTTACCCCTGAAAAAAACAGAAAATTTTTTATTGGGAGCCCGTTGTTCATTGTTTTTGCATCAATTCCTCTGATAGCTTTTATCGTAGTGGTGATGCTGCTTAGAAAAAAAATCAAAGAAAATGCCAACATTGAATACACCAAAAACAGGAAAGCCAATAAAACTACCATGAAAAGGCTGAAAAAGGCCAATGAATTGCTGAAAAACAATCTTACGAGCGAGTTCTATAAAGAAGTAATGGTCGCATTATGGGGTTACCTTAGCGATAAACTCAACCTTCCGCTTGCGCAACTGTCAAAAGAAAATGTTAGCCTGAAACTTGCTGACAGAGGGCTGGAACCTGAACTTACCGATACTTTTCTTAAAATTATCGAAGATTGTGAACTGGCTCATTTTGCCCCCGTAGAAGGTTCGGAACAACCGCTGCAGATTTTCGACAGGGCTGTTGACATTATTAATTTGTTTGAGCAAAAACTTAAAATTCAGAAATAAAGCATGAAAGCTGTTAATGTGATAAAACGAATTTTTTTGACCATTTGCTTGGCTTTCCTTTTTTTCTTTGCGAAAGCCGACATTACCACTTCCCTCGACAGTGCGAAAAACTTTTACACAAAGGGCGATTTCTACGAAGCACAGTTGATATATCAGCGGTTGGCCGATGACAATTATTCTTCCGTAGAATTGTATTACAACCTGGGGAATTGCTATTTCAGAGGAGAGCAGTTTGCTCCCGCAATTTACTATTACGAAAAAGCCCTTCAAATTGACCCACGACACGAAAAAGCCCTGGCAAACTTAAAAATTGCCAATTCGCGGATACCGGATAAAATAAACAGGATGGAGCCTGTGTTTTATATAATTTGGTACAATGCCTTGCAACAGATGCTATCCAGTAACGGATGGGCATATGCAGGACTGGGGTCGCTTATGATAACTGTAGTTTTTGCAATAGTGTACCTGCTGAGTGGAAAAAGATCAATAAAAATACTTGGTTTTAGCATGGCTGTGATATTTCTCATAACTACAGCTGCTGCAATTTTCTTTAGTATCAAACAAAAACAAGCTGCTGAAAACCCGAAAACTGCCATTGTTTTCGAGGATGTTATGATAAAAAGCTCCCCCAGCAACGAAGGCAATAACCTTTTCGAAATTCACGAAGGCCTGAAAGTTTCCATTACAGACACGCTAAACAACTGGTCGGAGATAAAATTGCCCGATGGGAAGCATGGATGGGCTACCTCAGCGAGTTTGAAGCGACTGTGAAATGGCCGGTTTGATGCGGCCCGGCTACAATCCTTTTTTGGAATTCTTCTGCTTTATTATTACTTTTATCAGGAATAAAATTCGGGTTTATGAAAAACATATTTTTTCTCCTTGCAGTAGGAATTATAGTATCGCTAAGTTCCTGTAAACCGTCGCAACCTTGTGCCGAGAGCGATTATCGCGATACAGACGATATGCTTTACGCATGTGGTCAGGGGTCGGGTTCGCGTGAAAATACCGCTGTTGAAATAGCCATTATCGATGCAAAGCAAAAAATGGGAGAGAAGATCGGTTTATACACCGCAGAGCATTATAAATCGGAAACCCTGGTAAACGATGAGGCTTATAACAACAAGTTGAGAACGGCTGAAAAAACTGTCCTCACCGAGCTTGGAATTTCATGTCAGGTAGTAAAAAAATCAAAAGATAAATATCTGGCTTATGTTACATTAAGCGCTGATTTAAAAGTTATCAGAGAAATTATGAGAGGTTCTTCTTCCGGTACAAAAAATAAAGATTGATGGCCCTCGACATCACTTTGCTGATATTTGGATTTGCACTGATAGTGCTTGGGGTGATTGGTTGTATTGTTCCTGCAATACCCGGACCTCCTCTGAGTTACTGTGGTATTTTATTACTTCATTTCACAAAATATTGTCATTTCAGCTCCACATTTCTCATTGTTTGGGCAGTTGTTGTGGTGGCTGTTACAGTTCTCGACTATCTAATCCCCGTTTGGGGCACACGAAAGTTTGGTGGTAGTAAGTGGGGGGCATGGGGAAGTGTAATTGGACTCATTGTTGGTTTAATATATTCTCCGGTTGGAATATTTCTTGGGGCATTTGGTGGTGCACTGGTAGGAGAGCTTATTTATCAGGGGCGCCTGAATCGCCGCGAAAACAGTCCGAAATTGTCGGGTAAAGAACGGTTTAACAAATCGCTGAAAGCTGCTTTCGGATCGTTTATTGGCCTTATTTTCGGAATATTGCTGAAGCTTACGGTGAGCATCTGGCTTGCCGTGGCATTTATTAAAGAGGCAATATTGGCACTCTTTTGAAAATTACCTTAGAAAATTACAGGTAACTAAACAATCCCCTCCCGACTTGCTCCCTTAATTTAGATAGCAAAGCGAAGTCAAAGGCCGGTCATCGAGTCGAGGTGGAGTCGAGGTGCCCGGCGGTACAAATCCGCATACCAGCACCACATTTTCGTTGTTATTTCCACCCGTAAATGCAGATTGCTTTGTCATCCTGTGGATTCCGCGCAAAGACGGGTGGTAGAGTCGAGGTGGAGTCGAGGTGCCCGGCGATACAAATCCGCATACCAGCACCACATTTTCGTTGTTATTGCCACCCGTAAATGCAGATTGCTCTGTCATCCTGTGGATTCCGCGCAAAGACGGGTGGTAGAGTCGAGGTGGAGTCGAGATGCCCGGCGATACAAATCCGCATACCAGCACCACATTTTCGTTGTTATTGCCACCCGTAAATTCAGATTGCTATGTCATCCTGTGGATTCCGCGCAAAGACGGGTGGTGGAGTCGAGGTGGAGTCGAGGTGTGCAGTGAGTCAGCTTTAACAGAAAATACGTGTACCTAACCAATTTCCTGTTTCATTTTCTCACCGAAGCTTTTCCCATATTCAAAAAGCTCATGGTTGTTGCGTTCACCCGGGCGGAATTTCATCGGTTTCGGCTCACTGATAACATTCATTTTCAAACTTTTTAACACAGCTTCTATTATGTGAACACCTTCGCCGCTCCATCCGTACGATCCAAATGCAGCAGCCATTTTACCACGATCACGTATTGGATTAATCAACGCGAAAAGCTTATATACAGGCAATAATATGTTCTGGTTCAGTGTTGGGCAACCCACCAGTAATGCATCGGCAGAAACCAGTTTTGAGTCGAGCTCACCCAATTCAATGGTTTCAATATCAGCAAGTTCAACTTCAATATCATCATGTTTTCGGATTCCATCGGCAATAAGCTCTGCCATTTCGCGCGTGTACCCGTAGGCCGAAACATAAGCTACCAACACTTTCTTGCGTTTATGAGTATTCTCGGCCACATATTCTTCTGATAATACCTTCGATTTATGCACTTTTTCTTTCCATGTGCTGCGCAGTATGGGGCCGTGGCCGGGTGCAATCATGCGTATATCAAAATCGCTGATTTTATCAATCGCTTTCAGCATAAACTTGCTGAACGGTTTTAAAATCACATTGAAGTAATAATCAAATGCTTCGTTATAGTCCCCTGTCATATCATCGAACATTGCTTTATCGCAATAGTGAGCACCAAACGAATCGCAGGTGAACAGAATTTTTTCCTGCTGCAGCCAGGTGTACATTGAATCGGGCCAGTGCAGGTTAGGAGCGCCGATAAACCGAAGGGTCATATTCCCCAGATCAAGCGTATCGCCATCTTTTACAATCTGATGCTTAAACGAATGACCTACAATGTCTTCGAGATATTTTACTGCCTGCCCGCTTCCGACCACAACTGCCTTCGGGGCAATTTTCAGTAGATGTACCAGGCTTCCGGAATGATCGGGCTCTGTGTGATTCAGCACAATATAATCAATGTCGGCAGGGTTCACCAATTGTTGAAGCTTTGAAAGAAATTTCTTAAAGAACTTTTCTTTCACGGTTTCAACCAGCACTTTTTTATCGGCGTTTATAAAATAACTGTTGTAGGTGGTGCCATACTCGGTTTCCATTACAATATCAAATGTTCTGATTTCTGCATCGAGAACTCCTGTCCAAGTTACGTTGTTTGTGAGTTTAAGTATTTGATCATCAGTAATATTCCTTGTAAATGCCATATTATTGTTTAGTTATTATTTAAACGATAAAAATACTATTTTCGCGCTATGGAAAAACAAATCTACGAAGAAAAAGTTCAACCCGTACTTGTGTACACCGATTTTACCGCAACCGGTAATAAAGCCGTTGAGTGGGCGGTGTATATGTGCGAAAAAATGAGCCGCAGACTGATACTCCTTCACGTTATCGACAGGAATACTTATTCACTGGCCGGTAATACCGACCCGGAGATCTTTGCCCGCGAAACTATTTCAGAAATCAGAGGTAAAATTCAGATCAGCACCACGGTGAAAGTGAGTACTCATGTGGAAGAAGGTTGTAATTGCACGGTTATAAGTAAAGTTGCCGAGGAGAATGATGTGATATTTTCGGTGGTAGGGGTGCACGCCCGCAACGATTTACAATACCTGAGCGGATTGACAGCCATTAAAATGGCA
>JAGOLH010000119.1 GCA_017994175.1 Bacteroidales bacterium
AGTGTTTACGCGAGTATTTTAACGATAAAAAGTAAACCGCACGATGGGGTTTTCGTGCGGCAGTGTAGGAATGCAGGCAATATCCGGCGGCTACGCTTGTTGCCGGGCAAGTGAGCTTATCCTGAAACCCCACCTTTTTCAATAAACCTTTTTTACTAAAAATTTAATATTTCCTGCCCTTTTGACCTTAGCAAAACGACATTTATTCATATATTTTCTAACTTTGAATTATTATTAAAACCATTGAAAATGAGCATTGCATTTAAAAATAAAACCTTACTTATAACAGGAGGAACAGGATCATTTGGAAATGCTGTTCTACGCCGCTTTTTATCCTCAGACATTGAAGAGATTAGAATATTCTCACGTGATGAGAAGAAACAGGACGACATGCGCCGCCATTACAACAACAAGAAAATAAAATTTTATATTGGCGATGTTAGAGATGCAAGCAGTATTAGCAAAGCAATTCATGGAGTTGATTATATATTCCATGCAGCCGCGTTAAAGCAGGTTCCATCGTGCGAGTTCTTTCCCATTGAGGCCGTACGAACCAACATTTTTGGAACCGACAATGTTCTTCAAGCTGCTGAGCAGTACGGGGTAAAGCGTGTTGTTGTGCTAAGCACCGATAAGGCCACATACCCTATAAACGCCATGGGAATGTCGAAGGCGTTGATGGAAAAAGTAATGGTGGCCAAGTCGAGAAACAACGATCCCTCGAAACAGGTTTTCTGTGGAACACGCTATGGTAACGTAATGGCATCGAGAGGTTCGGTAATTCCACTTTTTGTGGAACAAATTAAGAATGGCAAGCCATTGACCATAACCGATCCCAACATGACACGTTTTATGATGACCTTGGACGATGCGGTTGATCTTGTAATCTATGCTTTTGAGCATGCAGTACCCGGCGATCTTTTTGTGCAGAAAGCACCAGCAGCAACTATCGAAACACTTGCAAAAGCGCTAATTGAACTCTATCAATCGAATAGCGAAATAAGAATTATAGGAACCCGTCACGGTGAAAAACTCTACGAAACATTGGTTAACCGTGAGGATATGGTAAAAGTTGAAGATTTGGGTAATTACTACAGAATACCCGCCGACAATCGCGACCTTAACTATGCACAATACTTCTCCGAAGGTTTGCCCGATTTATCAAAGTTTGAGGAGTACCACTCGCACAACACCCATCAACTCGATGTGGAAGGTATGAAGCAATTGTTACTAAGATTGCCGTTAATCCGAAAGGATGTTCTGAATGAGGATAACGGGTATATTTACGAACCATAGCCTGAGAACACAGATTACAAAGATTTTACAGATAATCACAGATTTATTCATGAAGAATATATACATAAGGAACTATCCTCAAAAATAATTGAATGCTTTTATAGGGTTTATAATACTCTTGGATATGGTTTCTTAGAGAAAGTATATGAAAATGCACTTAAACTTGAATTAGAAAAATCTGGCTTAATGGTTGATCGACAAAAACCAATCAAGGTCTTCTACAATTCAATCGTTGTTGGGGAATACTTTGCCGATTTAATTGTTAACAATCAAATTATTATAGAGTTAAAAGCAGCCGAGGCGATATGCGAGGAACATGAATTTCAATTAATTAATTATTTAAAAGCAACAAAAATTGAAATTGGTCTGCTCTTGAATTTTGGAAAGAAACCAGAAATCAGAAGAAAAATATTTTCAAATAATCAATAATATCTGCGCATATCTGTAAAATCTGCGTTTTTTCAGTGTTCAATTAAAATATTCATATGATTAAAGTAGGAATAACAGGGCAATCGGGATTTATTGGAACACACCTTTACAATACACTTGGATTACATTCCGATAAGTTTGAGAGAATCCCCTTCGAGGACAGCTATTTTGAGAACGAAAAAAAGTTAGCTGACTTTGTTCATCGCTGCGATGCAATTGTACACCTTGCTGCCATGAACCGCCACAACGATCCCGAAGTAATCTACAAAACTAACATCGGGTTAGTCCAGCAGCTAATTTATGCTTGTGAAGCAACCAACTCGAAACCTCACATAGTTTTCTCCTCATCAACCCAGGAGGAGCGTGATAATCTATATGGCAAATCGAAAAGGGAGGGTCGAAGGCTTTTTGAACAATGGGCAACAAGGAACAACGCAAGGTTCTCGGGCTTCGTTATACCCAATGTTTTTGGACCATTCGGCAAGCCATACTACAACTCGGTAGTGGCCACATTCTGCCATCAACTAACGCATGGCGAACAACCTAAAATTGAGGTAGATGGTGAACTGAAGTTGATTTATGTTTCGGAATTGGTAGAGTTCTTTATTGAAAGAATGTTATTTCACAGTGTTTCACAGTCTAAGAACACGGAGTTGCACAGTGAAATGATACAGATTCCACATACCTCAACCATTAAGGTTTCATCAATCCTTCAAAAATTAAATAGTTTCAAAGCCAACTATTTCGAAAAAGGAATATTTCCCGACCTTACCGATGCATTTGAGCGCAACCTTTTCAACACTTTTGTTTGTTATATCGACCATAGCAAGTTTTTCCCATTCAAACTCGAACTAAAAACTGATGACCGGGGTAGTTTCGTTGAAACCGTTAAATTGAATAGCGGAGGTCAGGTTTCGTTCTCCACAACCAAACCCGGAATTACTCGCGGAAATCATTTCCACACCCGAAAGGCAGAGCGGTTTGCTGTAATAAAGGGCAAAGCCGTTATTGAGCTTCGACGAATTGGAACCGATAAAAAGTTTACCTTTGAACTAGATGGTGATAACCAGCCTGCGGTTGTTGATATGCCCATATGGTTTACCCATAATATCAAGAATGTCGGTAACAGTGATGTTTACACCATATTTTGGATAAGCGAGCATTTCGATGCGAACGATCCAGATACTTTTTTTGAAACAGTTTAAAAAATTATTTCACAGAGTACCACAGGGTAAGGACACTGTGTAACACTGTGAATGCATTGCGTAACTTTGTGACACCATATTTATGAAAAAACTAAAAGTAATATCTGTTGTTGGAACACGTCCGGAAATTATCCGCCTATCGAGAGTGTTGGCTAAACTTGATGAATCCGAAGCAATAGAGCATATCTCTGTTCACACAGGACAAAATTACGATTACGAGCTCAACCAAATTTTTTATGAAGATCTGGGCGTTCGTAAACCCGATTATTTTCTCGATGCTGCTGGAGCAACCGCCACCGAAACCATCGGTCAAATACTTATTAAGGTAGAACCATTGCTTGAGCAGATTAAACCAGATGCATTCCTTGTTCTTGGCGATACCAATAGCTGCCTCTGCGCAATTCCCGCCAAGAAACGACATATTCCCATATTCCACATGGAAGCGGGGAATCGTTGTTTCGACCAGCGCGTTCCCGAGGAAACCAATCGAAAGATAGTTGATCATATCTCCGATATCAACCTAACATACAGCGATATTGCCCGGGAATACTTACTCCGCGAAGGCTTGCCTGCCGACCGGATAATCAAAACAGGTTCGCCTATGTTCGAGGTACTTAACCACTACATGCCTAAAATAAAGGCATCGGATGTACTCGAAAGGCTTAATCTGCAGAAAGAAAAATTCTTTTTGGTATCGGCACACCGCGAGGAGAATATAAACAGCGAGAAGAATTTTAATGGACTAATACAATCGCTAAATATAATTGCCGAACAGTACGGTTTTCCAATTATTGTTAGCACCCATCCCCGCACCCGGAAGATGATTGAGGCCAAAAAGGTTGAAGTACGCAAGGAGGTTGTATTTTTGAAACCCCTTGGCTTTAACGACTATAACGCCCTTCAAATGAATGCCTACGCTGTGCTATCGGATAGCGGAACTATCTCCGAGGAATCATCGATTCTGAACTTTAGGGCATTAAATATTCGTGAGGCTCACGAGCGGCCAGAGGCCATGGAGGAGGCCTCAGTGATGATGGTTGGTCTCAACCCCGAACGCATTATTCAAGGACTGGCTCAGCTGCGGAAACAAAAAATCGGCACCGAGCGTAACTTCTGCC